>JBCCJE010000775.1:0-3287 GCA_039027925.1 Bacteroidota bacterium | reverse complement strand
GTTTTCTCATCGGGTTGCTATCCGTTTTGGGCGTATTTTATTTCGTAAAAATCGTTTTGAAAAATGAGTGGACAGGACTAATCGCAGCTTGGTGTTTTAATTTTTCACCTTCTTTTTTTTACCATACCGTTAATCCGCTACCCGATAATTTTGCGCTGTGCTGTGGTATTTGGAGCTTAGTTTATTTTTTTAGATTCAAAGAAAAACAAAACATTTACAAGTTATTTTTAGGGAGCGTATTTTTAAGTCTCGCCGCTCTGACTAAACTTCCTTTTATTCTGTTTGCTAGTGTCCCTTTTGCTTACCAAATTTTTTACTGGAAGAGATTGAAAAAGGAAAAGAAATTACTTTCCTTCTCTTTGACAGCTTATGGTTTATTGATTTTACCACTAGCTTGGTACGCTTGGGTTATTCCTCATTGGCAGGGTAACGATGTTGCCAAGGGTATCTTTTCCAATCAAGCATCGCTTACTGAATTATTTAGCATCCTTTGGGGAAATATAATTTCTACCCTTCCCGAACTCTTACTCAACTACGCTGCTGTTCCATTTTTCGCTTACGGTATTTTTAGGTTTTTCCAACTAAAATATTACCAAAAGAAAATAGCTAAGCTATTTGTATTTTTATTGTTATCTATCCTTGCTTTTTTCTTTTATGAAATCAATTTGATTGGAACTGTTCACGATTACTATTTATTTCCATTTTTTCCACTCTTGTTTTTATTGGTAGGATTTGGAGGATTACAGCTCTGGAAAAGTACCCATCAAATGAGTAAGGCATTTGTTATACTGGCATTGGTCGTCGCTCCACTTACTGCTCACTTGCGCATTGCTGATCGTTGGAATCTCGATGAGGTAGGATTCAATAAAGATTTTTTGAGTTACAAAACTGAGTTACAAAATGCAGTTCCCAAAGATGCCTTGTGTGTGATCGGGAACGACGTATCGGGACATATCCTATTTTATTACACCAATAAAAAAGGCTGGCGTTTTGAGCGGGATATTTTATCCGCAGATGTTTTAAAATATTGGATTACCGAGGGCGCGGAATATTTATATTCGGACAGTCGGCAAATCGAAAATGATCCAAAACTCCAACCTTACCTCAGCCAACTCATCATGGAAAAAGGAAGTGTTCGGGTTTTTCAATTACAACTTCCGTAGTAGTAAGGAATGGTGCATTAATAAATTGCTATCCTACCCAAATTCCTCTCAAGAATTTATCGAACAGTAAGACCTGGGTTGAAATATGAACAACGTAAACCAATATCCAATATCGCTTGAATTTATCTTTCAATAATAAAAAACTAACAATGAACAGAAAATAAACCAATGGGCGTAGATGATCTGGATAATTGCTAAAGTGAAAAATACCGACCATCCATAAAAATAATATCAGGAAAAGAAATAAACTATACTTCGCCCTGTTGTGCTGGAAATTGAGCCGATCAAGGAAATAGTTAAATACCACCACAAAAAAAGGTGTAGCAAAGACAAAGCGATTGAGGCCAAACAAAGAGGTAGGGTTAGTGGAATCTGACTTATCATTAAAAAATAAGATGTGAATCATAGTCATCGCTAAAAAAGCCAATGAAAATAAAACGGCCTTCGGAGTTTTTTCTTGACTCCTATTTTTTAGAAAAAATTGCGTACAAAAAATTTTTACACCTAAAAAGAAGGAACTTAAAGCCACAGCGTAAGCCAGTCCATCCAACCATAATAACTTAGCCCCTCTCCAAGTAGTGAGCGGAAATTGAGGTATTCTAAAACTGTTTTTATCTCTTTGCTTAAAAAATGCGAACCACTCTCCCGTTGCTTCGTACTGAATCCAAAAAACGATCATCAGTCCTGTAACAACCATCGAAGTCATTAGGAAAATTCTTACCATCGCATTTTTTAGGTTTGCCCAATTTAACTCACTCAAACTCACTAACTCTACAAAAAATATAGCAGGTAGGAAAAACATTGCAGAAGGTCGGGTCATTGCCGCTAAAATGAACCCTAAACTCATCAGCCAATAATTCTTTTTCTCCAAACCTAAAATTGCTAAAACACTACTCAAAAAAAACAATGCTTCCGCATAAGGTACGCAGAGGAAAAAAATACTCGGAACAGATACATACAATAAAATATTTTGGGTAGAAAAATGGAAGTGGCGATGCAAGAGAAAGAATCCTAGTAAAAAGAAAACAATGTTCAAAACGGTAGCACCGTAAACTGATAGATGAAGCCATCGCCAAATAAGCCCAACAAATGGGAAGAAAGGGATGTTGCTCGTTGGTGCTTGGTAGTCAACGTATCCCCGGTGTTGAATGGTGTAGTAGTTGACGGCATCCCAAGATATAAGCGTCTCCGTGTTGGGTAATACTTTTATTTCTCCTAGTGCATACAAGATACAGTAAAGCAAGGAGGCTAGTAAAAAGTGCAATCCGACAGACTGCCCGAACGATAAATTAGTGTTCCTAAAGTTCAAAAGACATTTTCTCGTTTTGTTAAAATCTAATTCCCGAACACCACCTGCTCAAACTCACTCAACATCATCGCCGTTGCTCCCCACACTACGTTTCCATAAAAATCAAAGTAGGGCGTATTTTTTAATATGATGTTGTTCCGTACTTTCATATCCACTATTTTTTTGTTTTCTTTTTTACCCAATTCTGCGATCGGGATTTCCAAGATGGCGTGTACCTCGGTAGGTTGTGGGATGTAAGTCGGCTCTTCTTCCAAATATCCCACAAAGGGATGTACCAAAAAATTACTGACAGGAATGTAAAGATCAGTCAATTTTCCCATCACTTGGATAACCTCCTTAGGGACTCCAACCTCTTCCTCCGTTTCTCGCAGCGCACCGTACTCCAAGGAAGGATCCTCTTTTTCTAGCCGTCCGCCGGGAAAACTAATCTGCCCACTGTGCCGATCTAGTGGATGCGGTACGCGTTGAATCAGCGCAAAGTACCAATCTTCTTTTCTGGGAAAAAGTAAAATCATCACGCACGCTTCGATGGCATCATCGGGAGCTACTTTGTAATGTCTTCGCAGTCCCGGCGCCATTTGGAGTTGTGCTTCCCGACCGGGCAGGGTTTGCGATAATTTTTTTTGTATGTGATCAATCATGATTTTAGCTGCTTTTGTCCAAGTTATATTGCCTATTTACCAAGTCGAAAGGTATCCCCACCCAATTTTATTTCAATTCATTCTCCGTAAGTTCTATTTTTGAAGTTCAAACTCTTAGGAATGGTGCATTAATAAATTTACATTTTATGCGCAGCTATTTTTTCTTTATGCAAG
>JBCCJE010000774.1:0-3294 GCA_039027925.1 Bacteroidota bacterium | reverse complement strand
GAGCTTTTTTCTAATTCTAAAAGCTCGTACGCCCACATTGTTGATACTCTTCTCCACCATATTTCGGAGAAGATTGCATCCTGCGATTAGACCATTTAATTTTTTTTAAATACCTGATTCACTTGCCACTACCACATCCCTCACCTCCCAAATCTTGGATCTCCAATAACTGGATGCCATCAAATCATCAATCACCACACCTCTGGAAGAGGTACTGTGGATGATTTTGGGACGACCTTTTATATTAGAGATAATCATAGCCACATGAAATACCCTTTCGGAATGTGGTCTTTTAAAAAAAATCAAATCGCCCGCCTGACAAGATTCTAACTCTACTTTATTGCCTTGCTCGGATTGTGCCGCTGAATGTTTGTTTAACTGAATTCCTTTTTGCCCAAAAACAAAGTGGGTAAAACCTGAGCAGTCAAAACCAGATGGGGGATGACTACCACCTGATCGGTAAGGACTATCCAGAAAAGATTCTGCTAATTTTACTAGGTCTGACCTAAAGTGAATTTTTGCGTGCTCGTGTTGCATCCTCACTTGCTCGCTCGCACTTCCCCACTTAAAGCAACACCACAGTAAGGCAATCAATAGGCATACTTGAAAGGTACTTCTCATGTTTTTTCTAAGGTATTATTTTTTAGGAAATGACAGGTTTGTAAAACGAATACAGGAATTTAATTATTTTTCCAATCCCAAAGGATTTGTCATTGTCATTGTCATTGCCATTGTCATTGCTATTGTTATTGTTATTGTTATTGAACATTGCTATTGTTATTGAACATTGCTATTGTTATTGAACATTGCTATTGTTATTGAACATTGCCATTGCTACTGAACATTGTCATTGCTATTGTTATTGAACATTGTCATTGCAATTACAATTCAGCATCGTCATCATATCCAGATAAACATTTTTTACAATACCATGAAATCCCAATTCTAAACCTTTATTTAACTTTGTGTCATGGAATTAATGAACAAAATAAAGAGAGAAAAATCCGCAACACTTTTTGCGGAAGCTAAAAAATATTTTCCCGGAGGAGTCAACTCCCCCGTACGTGCCTTCAAGTCCGTTTCGGGACCACCCTTATTTATCAAGCACGGGGAGGGATGCCGCATCACCGACGAGGATGACAATACCTACATAGATTTTTGTTGCTCGTGGGGACCCTTAATTTTAGGGCATAACAATGATCATATCAGGGAGTCAGTAATCGAAACTATTGCTCACGGTACTTCCTTCGGCACGCCCAACAAATTGGGCAATCAGCTAGGTAAATTGATACTGGACAATAACCGCTACATTGACAAAATCCGATTCGTCAGTTCGGGCACGGAAGCGGTGATGAGTGCTATCCGATTAGCAAGGGGCGTAACGGGTAAGAGCAAAATTCTAAAATTTGAAGGCTGCTACCACGGTCACGTAGATAGTTTGTTAGTAAAAGCAGGAAGTGGGCTGGCTACCTTTGGGGTAAGTACCTCTGCGGGTATCCCAGAGAGTTTTGTACAGGAAACTTTAGTAGTTCCCTTGAACGATGAAACTGCCCTCGAAAAGACTTTACAACAATATGCACACGAACTATCTTGTGTCATTATTGAACCTGTACCTGCCAATAATGGTTTACTTCTTCAAAGCGAGCAGTTCCTCAAATTTCTCCGAAAAAAGTGTACGGAACACAACGTGTTATTAATTTTTGACGAAGTGATCTCTGGATTCAGAGTAGGATTTGAGGGGGCAGCGGGTGTGTATGATGTCCAACCAGATATTGTTACTTACGGAAAAATAATCGGTGGTGGAATGCCCGTTGGTGCTTACGCTGCCAGCAACGAAATCATGGGACACATTGCCCCAGATGGCCCAGTCTATCAAGCAGGAACACTCTCCGCCAATCCAGTTGCTATGTCGGCAGGTAAGGCGGCGTTGGAGCAGTTGGTACAAGAAGGCTTCTACGAAAACATGGCGGCGAAGACCCAATACTTTGTCAGTAAGTTGCAAACACACTGTGATCAAAAAGATTACGAAGTGAGTTTTCCCAACATAGGTTCTATCTTTTGGGTGGCATTTTCTAGGGAACGAATATTTCGCGCCGACCAAATTAACACCGCTGGTATGGAAAAATTTAAGATACTACACCACGAGTTGTTGCAGCGTGGTATTTATCTTGGGCCTTCGGGATACGAGGTCGGATTTGTTTCTGCCGCACACACGAGAGCTGATTTGGACGAAGCTGCTTCGATTATTTGTGAATGTATGGATATTGTTTTTAGTTAAAGCTAATTTCTCGAATGCTTACTAATCTAAAACTTCGATTGTTGTCCTACGTTGTGATCGCCTACATGCTTTTTGCATTTGCTTGGTGGTCGGTGCTTTTGTACCAAAAAAATCGAGATGCTTACCTCGCCAAAGTAGAACTACTCGCAATGGGTATGGCGGCCGAAGGTATGTACCGCTCCGATGAGCATTTTGTTCGCAGTGAACCTTACCTCGATTTGACCAAAAGATACCACCGACAGGAGTGGATGATCTTCGGCGAAGCGGGCGTTTTTATTCTGAGTTTGGTCATAGGTATCTATCTCATCAATCGGGGGTACAACAAGGAAATCGAGATAGCGCACCAGAGGAGAAATTTCTTGCTATCCATCACCCACGAGTTAAAATCGCCGATTGCTTCCATTCGGCTGGTGCTAGAAACCATGCTCAAAAGAAAATTGAATAGAGAGCAAACCGAACGATTGGGAAAAAATGCCATCAAGGATTCCGAACGACTCAACGAACTTGTAAATAATTTGTTATTAGCCGCCAAACTAGAGGCTGCTTATCGGCCGCAGTACGAACCGCTACGGCTAGACAAAATCATTAGCGACATCACGGATACCCTCAAAGAAAAATTCCCCAGCGTAAGATTTAGCAATAAAATACAAAGTGGCGTTAGGGTTTTTGAAGGAGACAAAATGGGCATCGTTTCGGTAATCACCAATTTGATTGAAAATGCAGTCAAGTATAACAATTCAAATGCGCCCTTCATCGAAACTTCCCTCCAAGAAAAGAAAGATAAATTAGAACTAACCGTCGCCGATAATGGTATCGGTATTTCGGAAAAAGAGAAGAAAAAAATTTTTGAAAGGTTTTACAGAGTGGGTAATGAAGATACTCGGTCAACAAAAGGAACCGGACTTGGTTTATATATCGTAGATCAGATTATCAAAGCCCATCAAGGAAAAATTCAGGTATTGGATAATGATCCTTCGGGCACTATTTTTAAAATAAATATCCCACTAAAGTAAAAG
>JBCCJE010000773.1:0-3297 GCA_039027925.1 Bacteroidota bacterium | reverse complement strand
TTTCCTGATATTTCAGAAAAAAATGAAAATTTTGCATTTTACCTTGAAAATCAAGTTTTTAGTTGCAAACGCAACCATCTAAAAAACTTAATTTTTAGTCGAATTTTTTTTGAAAAAAATTAAAAAAAATTTTGAAATCACTACTATTCGGTAGTGTAGGTAGGTATTTTTTTTTAAAATCTGTTAACAAATTTTAACAATTTGGAAAGGCCGTTTTGGATAGAAATCTAGGTGAGGAAAATGTGGAAAATAACCTTGGATAGCTGACTATTTTATACTTATCTAATCTTTTATCTTACTTCTTACTGTGGCTACAAATTCAGAGGAAACACCAGCCATATCTGAAATCTCGTCATCGGAGTGATCTGGAAATTTAGTAAGTAAATTTTTTATAATTCTCGCCTTTTCTTTTTGTTCTCCTTTCTCCATTCCTTGATTAATCAGCATATCGTAGGTACTCATGGTAATGTCTTTTACTTGATTAGATAATTTCTCAGCGGCGTCTCTTCAATCCCCCTCTCCTACTTTTCTCCCACTTTTTCTTCCTAGATTTTTTCTTCTTTTTCTTTTGGACAAAAACACCCTTAGAGGCATTGGACTCGGCAATCTCTGCGCTAATTTTTGTCCCTTCAAATTCCATTCGGTTCAGCGCAGTAATCAAAACGGGTTTTACCCGCTCATCAATTTCTACAAACGAAAACTTCTTTAAAATTTCGATCTTACCAATTTTTGAATCTCCTGAGTCCAAGGCCTCGTTGATGACTCCGATCAATCGGGCTGGCGTCAACTTATCCTTACTACCCACATTCAGAAAGAGCCTCGAAAAAGTGGTATTCCGCCTTCGTTCTGCCCTACTCTTACGATCTTTCTTTTTTCGGTCGGATACGTCGAGATCCCGCGCATTTTTGTAGTAGGTTAAAAACCGATTGAACTCCGCCGATACAAAATGCTTGATTAATTCCTCTCTGCTAAGGGTTTCTAATTTTTCGTAGATCGCAGGAAGGAAGGGTGCAATTTGCTGTTCGTCCACTTCTACTTTTTCGATTTTATCAATCAGGGCGTACAACTGTCTAGTACAAATTTCCTTTCCCGTAGGTGCTTTTTGGGGAGTGAATTGAATCCCCGATTTTCGCTCAATATCTCTTAATTTACTTTTTTCTCTCGTGTGCGTGATAGCGATGGAGATCCCGCTTTTTCCAGCCCTCCCCGTCCTACCGCTACGGTGGACATACACCTCATCGTCGTCGGGCAAATTATAATTGACGACGTGGGTCAAATCGTCCACATCCAATCCTCTCGCTGCCACGTCGGTAGCCACTAGGATTTGGACATTTTTTTTTCGAAATTTTGCCATGACCTCATCCCGCTGCGCCTGGGAAAGATCACCGTTGAGCGTATCTGCATTATAGCCATCTTGCATCAATTTACTAGCTACTTCGTTGGTCTCCCTGCGTGTTCTACAAAAAACAATTCCGTAAAAATCGGGGTGCATGTCTGCTATGCGTTTGAGCAGCTCGTAGCGATCTTTGGCGTGGACGACGTAGGAAAAATGTTCTACATTTTTGGCGGCAATATTAATTTTAGCTACAGAAATGGTAGAGGGATTCACCATGTAGTTTTTGGTGATGGCAGTCATTTTGTTAGACATGGTTGCAGAGAAAAGAATCGTTTGTCGCTCTTCGGGAATAGCAGCAAGAATCGCATCTAGTTCCTCCTTGAATCCCATGGTGAGCATCTCGTCAGCTTCGTCTAAGATAATGCGTTCTACGTGATGGAGTTGTAGTTTTTTCCGCTTAATTAAATCTTTAGTCCTACCCGGTGTCCCTACTACGATGTGCGCGCCTTTTTTTAAAGCTCGAATTTGGGTTTCGATACTTGCACCACCATACACCGCTACAACTTGAAAACCCTTGATGTACTTCGAAAATTTTACTAGGTCGTCAGTAATTTGCAAACATAATTCACGCGTAGGACAAAGCACTACCGCCTGCGGGGCGAGGTTACTCATGTCTATCTGCTGGATGGTAGGCAAACCAAAAGCTGCAGTTTTTCCTGTTCCCGTTTGTGCAAAAGCCATCAAATCCTGGTCGGTGGTCAGCAGATGAGGAATGGCTTTGGCTTGGATAGGAGTGGGATTTTCAAAACCGAGTGCTTCGGTAGCTCGGAGGAGGTTGGCGTGTAAGCCCGTATTTTTGAATGTCATGTATGGTTGGTATAAATTGAGCGCAAAGAAACGACAATTAGTTGGAGGATACTACGCTTTGGTTTCTTTTTATCAAGAAAAAAAAAGAAGAAATATTAGTTGCCCAAAATACATATCTAGCACGTACTCCTTTTTAAAAGCTGATACTCTCCTTGTTTTTTAAAATCCCGAATGGACATTCCCGTATATTTTTTAAAAGTTTTAGAAAGGTGGCTAACATCTGTAAAACTTAGCTCGTGCGCAATTTCGGTTAATGTATAGTCAGAGTTTAACAATCTGATTTCTACCAATTTTAGTTTCGCTTTGATGATGTACTCCCGCAAAGGCATATTAACTTTTTTCTTAAAAAATTCGCTCAGGTAAGTAGGCGAGAGCAGAAAGGTTTTGGCTAGTTGATCTACTTTGAGTAAGTGAGGCTCGCCGAGGTGTTCATTGATGTAGCTGAGTAATTTAGTAATTCGCTCATCAGTATCAGCAGTAGCTTGTACTTCGTGAAAGGAACTTTGCTTGATGTTGCGCAGTAAGATTTCGAGAACACTCGTCATCAAACTTTTTATCAAAGGAACAGAACCCACCCCGAAGTTGCTATTTTCTTTTAAAATCAAATCCACTAAAGTATAAATATGTTGTCGGTCCAATTCATTATAAATGATGTCACCCGGTAATTGGTTATAATTGGATAAAATATAGCAGGCCTCTTCAAACCATTCTGTTTGGCTCATTGTATTTCGACCTTTCACTTGAAAAAAGCTAGAGGTAAATTTTAAAAAAATAAATCGAGTTGGTTCGACAATCTGAAAAGAATGACACTTCAAGGGGGGCAACAAAAACAAACTTCCTTTTTCGTAAGGGTATTCGTTATAATTGATACATTGAGTGCCAGCACCTTCCTTGATTAAAACTAGCTCAAAAAAGTTATTCTTTACTGGTCGTCTTTTCCAATCATTCAATTCTATTTCTTGTACTTCAAAAGGTTTATAGGCTTCTAATATTTGCATTTCTCTATTTTTTTAAATCAAAACTAAGCTAAAACAAATGATAATCCTATAATTATCATTACCAAACCTTGAAAAATACATACACAACCTTTTTTT
>JBCCJE010000772.1:0-3298 GCA_039027925.1 Bacteroidota bacterium | reverse complement strand
TTTCTCAGAAGTCGGTTTGCAGTTTTTAAACTTGACAAAGTACCTGCGAAACGTTTTTCGCCTAAAAATCAGATCGGGAAGTTTTGCGAAAAGAGTTGCTAAATAAACCTTTTAAAACAATTAAAACATGGGTTTAAAAACTCCAATAACTCAATCTTTCCATTTACCCGATGGAAGAGAAGTCACTATCGAAACGGGCAAATTAGCTACCCAAGCCGATGGCTCAGTAGTAGTCAAATTAGGTAAGACCATGGTCTTCGCCACGGCGTGTTCTGCCAAAGAAGCTAGAGAAGGACAATCTTTTTTCCCCCTTTCTGTCGATTATCAAGAAAAATTTGCGGCGGCGGGTAGAATTCCTGGTAACTTTTTCAGGAGAGAAACCAAACTGAACGATTACGAAGTACTCGTCTCTCGATTGGTGGACAGAGCGATTCGTCCACTCTTCCCCGATGGCTACATGAACGAAACACAGATCATCCTCAATTTGATTTCGTCCGATGAGGAGACCATGCCCGATAGTTTGGCAGCATTGGCGGCTTCGGCGGCGATCTCTGTTTCTGATATTCCGTGGGCAGGCCCCATCTCCGAGGTGCGAGTAGCGCGCATCGAAGGGGAGTACATCGTAAATCCAAATCGGTCTGCTCTTCCTAATGCAGATTTGGATATTATCGTTGCAGCTACCTTAGAAAATGTGATGATGGTAGAAGGGGAAGCCAAAGAGTGTTCTGAGGCCGACCTAGTAGGAGCCATCAAGGTAGGTCACGAAGCGATCAAAGTACAATGTCAAGCACAGCTAGACCTCGCCCAAAAAGTAGGCGAAAAAGCTACCGTGAAAAGAGAACTAGCGGAAGCCGAAGAAAATGAAGGATTGAAAAGTCGAATCATTTCCCTCGCGCAGGAAGGTATCTTGACAGTAGCAAGAGGAGCATTGGATAAAAAATCACGTAAAAAAGGATTCCAAGCAGTACACGAATCCGTGGAGACTGCTCTAATGGAAGAATACGGCGAAGAAGCATGGGAGGAGCAAGTCGAACTTTTCAACAAGTACTTCGGAAAAATCAAAAAAGAAACCATCCGTGAAATGGTCATGGGTGAGCAGGTTCGACTCGACGGAAGAAAGTTTGATGAGGTGCGAAATATTTGGACGGAGATAGATTACCTGCCCTCCGCCCACGGTTCGGCAATCTTTACTAGAGGGGAAACCCAATCGCTGACTTCTTTGACACTTGGTACGAAGAAAGATAGCATGATGGTAGATACCGCTTTGGACAATCACTTCGATAATTTTATCCTGCACTACAATTTCCCGGGCTACTCCGTGGGTGAAGTAAAACCGATGAGGGGACCTGGCCGACGAGAAGTTGGACACGCTAACTTGGCAGGTCGGTCGTTGAAGCAGGTCATGCCCGAAGAAATTCCCTACACCATCAGATTAGTTTCTGACATCATGGAATCTAATGGTTCTTCTTCTATGGCTACTGTTTGTGCTGGAGCGTTGGCATTGATGGATGGCGGTATCCAAATCAAAGCTCCCGTATCGGGTATTGCGATGGGGATGATCTCTGACGGCGAAAGATTTGCCATCTTGTCAGACATTTTAGGAGATGAAGATGCCTTGGGTGATATGGACTTTAAAGTGACTGGTACAACCAAGGGGATCACCGGCTGCCAGATGGACATTAAGATTGACGGACTGCCCTACGCACAGTTGGAGCAAGCCTTGGAGCAGGCGCGAGTAGGTCGGCTTCACATCCTAGAGGAAATGGCGAAAACCATTTCTACACCACGGGAAGATTATAAAGACCACGCACCACGTATCGTTGAGATTATGATTGAGAAAAGCATGATCGGTGCTGTCATCGGACCTGGAGGAAGTATCATCCAAGAAATCCAAGCAGAAACGGGTACGGTCATCAACATCGAAGAAGTAGATGATAAAGGTGTGGTGAACATCGCAAGCAATGATAAAGCATCAATCGAAGCAGCATTGGCGCGTATCAAACAAATCACCTTTACGCCTTCTATCGGAGATGTGTATGAGTCCAAAGTAGTCTCCGTGATGCCTTACGGAGTATTTGTAGATTTTAATGGTAAGAGTGGTTTGCTTCACGTATCAGAAATTTCACATAGCCGTATTGAAAATGTGGCGGATGTATTAAAAGAGGGAGACATGGTAAAAGTGAAGTTGATTGACATTGATAAACGTACTGGTAAGATGCGATTATCCAGAAAAGCATTACTACCGAGACCTGAGCGGAAGCCTCGACCTGAAAGAACGGATAGAAGAAACTAATTCTTTTTTCCTTTAGGATAAAAACAAAACCCTGCTTCGATGATTTGGAGTGGGGTTTTTGTTTTTGGAAAATTGATGTTATTTTGTTCTGTAATTATTTTGTTATGACGCTTTAATACAATCAAAAATGAACACTAGAATAGCCTTATCCATCCTTATTTTTCTTATTGCTCAATTTACCTTTGCTCAGAATGGTGAATTTCAAGTAGAGCAAACATGGAGTAAAGCGTTAAAACTAAAAAAGACAAAATTACATCATGGTTTAGTTGAGGGTAATGGAGGTTTTTATTCATTACTTAGAGAAGGCTTTAGAAAGAATATCATGGAAGAAGAGATTGCTTTGTATTCAATCTCATTCTATGATGCAAATCTCAATCTAGTTAAGAAGAAAGCTACAAAAATCAAATTCACGAAAGATCCAAACTATCCAAAATCAAAAGTCATATTGTTCGAATACGTCAATGATAAACTTTTACTGTTTCACTATCACTATGTGAAAAAGGAAAAGAAAAAATACATCTATGCTTATTCCTTGGATCCTAATACTCTCGAAGAAATTGAGCCTAGAAAAAAGATTATGGAGATTGAAACAAAAGGATTAAGGAAATTTCACACAAAGGTAGGAGCAACGATGTCACCTGACAGATCCAAGTTTCTATTTTGGCAAGTTAATCCATTAAAAAAAGGTAGAATCGAATTAAATGTTTGCGTAGTAGATCAAAATCTAAACTTGCATTGGGAATATATGCTAGCAAATAAAGATTTATTCCCAGGATCACCTAAAAGAGTCATCCCAATTAATAAAGTCTTAGTGAATAATTATGGTACGGGATATGATTATCATGTTGGAAAAATGGATTTATTGACTCTAAATAAAGAGAAATGGGAGCAAGTCTATTTTTCTACATCAGGAAAAGAAACAGAAAGACTTCATTTAAAATTAGGTAAAGATCAACTACCCATCTTCGTAGGGTTTTATCATGAAAAAATGACTGATTTTTTTTT
>JBCCJE010000771.1:0-3301 GCA_039027925.1 Bacteroidota bacterium | reverse complement strand
ATTTTAATCACAGGAAGTACCGATGGAATTGGAAAATTAGCAGCAATAAAACTAGCTAACGATGAACACGAAATATTACTGCACGGAAGAAATGCTACTAAATTGGAAAAGGTCATTGCGGAGGTAAAAGCAATGACTAACAACGAAAATATAAAAGGCTTTGTAGCAGATTTCTCAGACTTAGCTGCCGTTAAAAAAATGGCAGAAGAGGTGAAGAGTACCGTTTCCCAAATTGATGTTTTTGTCAATAATGCTGGTGTTTTTAAAAGTACCAACACGCACAATAAAGCTGGATTGGAATTGCGATTCGTGGTTAATTATTTTGCGCCGTATATTTTGACCCACGAGTTACTTGCTTTGGTACAGAAAAGTGATGCCCCCCGAATCATCAATTTGAGTTCGGCGGCGCAAGCACCAGTTTCCTCCGAAGCTCTGAAAGGCAACAAAACTTTGCCGCTACGAGATGCTTACGCTCAAAGTAAGCTAGCCCTCACGATGTGGAGTTTTTATCTGGCTCAACAGTATTCTGATATTTCCATAATTGCTCTAAATCCTGGCTCGCTCTTGAATACCAATATGGTGAGAGAGGCCTACGGTCGGCATTGGTCATCGGCGGACAAAGGGGCGAATATCATTTATGATTTAGCAGTATCCGAAAAGTACGAAGGAGTTACGAATAAGTATTTTGATAATGACAGCGGTAGATTTGGTTCAGCCCATGCGGATGCTTACGATACGGAAATGATAGAAAAACTGGTACGTGAAACTAAGACCATAATTAGTAATTTGTAAATGTATTGTTATTTTTACAACTCTCGTATTTAACTCCTCTCCATTATCAATTCAACTCACGGGATAATTTTGGAAATTACCCCGTGAGGATGAATTTCTACAATTCGGTTTTTATCACCTTCAAGATGGAGGATTTACTGCCTGCGATTATTTTGATAAAGTAAGTACCCTGCTCCAAAATGTTTACCTCCTCGGTATCTATCTCGAAAATGCCACCTCCAAATTTGAAATGATTTTTATACATGAACTTTCCGTATTGGTCATACACCTCTAGTGTAAAATCTTCATTGGTCCATTCATTTCCCCTGATAGCTATTCTATCAGATACGGGGTTGGGGTAAATCTTCAACGAAGCAGACTCCTCAAATTTTACCACCTCAATATTGGAATATTCGAAGGATTCATCGTAGTCCACTATTTTTAGGCGATAATAATTCCATCCATTTCCAGGAGCTAAATCTTTATAATCATAATCGGTTACAGAACTACTCGACCCCTTGGTCATCACGGAAGTCAGTCGTTCAAAAGTAATTCCATCGGCAGAACGCTCCACTTCAAAGTGACTAGAATTGACCTCCGAAGCCGTCTGCCAATTTAGGTGAACCGTACGGTCTCCTGATAGCGCAGTAAATCTGGTCAATTCCACGGGTAGCTTACTCGAAGCCGAGGTAGAACCTATGGATAAAAATTCGATACCAAATGGCGGTGGTTCTGAATAGGCGCTCGTGATAGAGCCGCCCGCACCGTCGAAGCTACTGCGTTCCTGTCCGTAGCTGCGCCAAGTAGTGTTGTCCAAACCTACAACTACTAAGCTAGATAATTCTTCAATGCCAATGGCTTGGGAATTTTCCCAAAATAAAGTATAGTCTGGTGTACCTGCTTCAGCGTTGCGCTCCACGTCCCAGTATCCTTGGGAGGATACTGCTTCTAGTCCCGACTCGTAATTTGTATTATCATTGCCAAATGGAGGGGGCTCGCTAAAGTATTGTACTTTAATTTCAGCGTCCTGATCTCCTATACTAGAAATTTGGAGCGGAGCGTAAGTATCACCGCTCCCCACCGGGAAGGTAAAATCCGTACCGTTCGTTCTTCCTCTTTTGAGTACTGGCCCATCAATGTAAGCCGTAGCGTTGCCTCCGATGATGGTCGCATTGTCTTCGATGATTAGAATATTTTCGTGTGAGGTAGTTATTTTTCCAGCAGACAACTCAAAGTAATCGTCAATGATGGTCGTATCACTGATGGCAAAACCCGACGAGTTATTTAACACTACATTTGTAAACGAAAAGTTATCAGCTCCACTTCCATCAAGGTTTTCTGCGGGAATGGCTTGGGGCTGAGTACCATTGTAAGTCAAGGTAGCATCGGAGGACATCATCAATGATCCAAAATTATTGGGGCGTAAAAAGTTACCGCCTACGTAAAAATTACTTTCGTTTTTTAGCTCAATAAATACATCTTCTTCGGAGAGGGCATTCATCACTACGTTGCCACCCACATTTAAAACGGGATGCTCTTTGGTCGCTTCTACTTTTACAATTTTATTGATCGCCGTAGAGTTCATTACTAGATCACCACCAATAGTAAATTGTCCATTGTCTCCTTCGGGATGAATTTTCACGTAGTCTTTACTACCAGAGTTATTGATCGTAACATTACCAGTTACCTGAAAATGAGCATCGTTTTTGGATTTGATATTTACTTTTTCCCCACCAGTCATCTCCACATCCAAATTACCATTAATCAAAACTTGACTCTCGTTCTTAATTTCGAATTTTAATTCCTCACCCCCTTTCATGTACAGTTGAGCATTTCCAGCTACCTGTAAGACTGCGTCATCTTCTAATGAAATTTCCTTTGAGTCTTCTTCACTACTGTTATCCTGATAATCAAAAGTGAATGTGCCGCTAATGTTTACCCTACTGGTTTCCGAAATTTTCATAGAAAAACTATCATCCTGTGTACTAGGAAATCTTGTAAAAGTAAAATGTCCGCTGACGTTGAGAATAGCTCCATTTGCAACTTTGAGTTCAACGGAAGAATCCTCATCTTCAAAATTGGCATCGAAGTTACCACTTACATTGAGTACGGCTGATCCGTTGATATTTAGTTTAGAATCTCCTTCGTCAGTTGCATTGGTGAGGAGTAGGTATTTGACGGTAACATTGCCAGTGTTATCATCAATATCAATCGTGTAGCCATCAATAACCACTGTATCGTTTGCGCTCGGTACAGCATTCTGATCCCACACGGAGGCTTTGTCCCAGTCCCCATCTTCGACAGAGGTGAATACGGTACCAAAACAGGAATAATAAGCAAGGAAAAAAAAGAATACGAAGTGTATTTTTAGAAGAAATGTACTTTTCATGGACGTCGGATATTTTGGGTGTTGTACTTACTCTTTCCCAATTTCTATTCCATATTTTTATTTGTAATGGGTAGAGTGCCTTAGAGTATGTCAAAATTTTAACTTCCTGAAAACCAACATCTTATGAACTTGACTTCAAAT
>JBCCJE010000770.1:0-3309 GCA_039027925.1 Bacteroidota bacterium | reverse complement strand
CACAAACTATCAGAAATAATTCATGTAAGAAATTGCTGCACTCGCTGGATACTATTCTTCAAAAACGAAATGGAAAATGAATTTCTCCTTTCATATTTCGACTTTCTCCTTTTAGTGCGAAACTGTATATTTCCGATTCATCCCTTCCACTGCTGCTGTCATAGAATCCACAAAGATTAATCCTCGACTGTAACGCAAATTCAAATCCTTAAAGGTCATCCGATCAAAGTTATCCAATACCATTGGAGCTTGGTTATTAGAAACCTTCAAGCGTAGTCTACCCAAAGCAGGCGTATTTAAAACAAAATATTCACGATCGGCATCGTAATCTCCCAGCTCAAAATCCTTATTCCAATCTACATTATTTTCATAGTAGCGCAGGACTTTTGAGATCACATCATCTACTATCTCTTTCTCGTATTTTTCTTGATGCTTCATGCGTTTTTGATAATCGGTCGTTTTTTCAAAAGTATCTTTTTGACTCCATTCTTTCACGGCTTGCACAGATAGCAGAGCAATGCGTTCTTCCAAATCAGGGACATTCCAGAAATTGATTGTTCCATCCCTACTTGCACTTGCCAAGAGTTTTCCGTTTGGACTAAATTTCACTTCTTCAATATCATCTAGGTGCGCATTTTTTGAAAGGTTAACCACTAAATTTCCCGTAGCTAAATCCCAAATCTTGACCATACGATCACCGCCAGAAGTTGCTAGAATCAAGGACTTTGGATCAAAATCAACGGATTCTATATCTTTCAGATGCCCTGAAAAACTAAATTGCTCTTGCCCCGTTTCGTAATCCCAAATGCGTACTCGATCATCCCACGCCCCACTCGCAATGAAACGCGAATTATGACTCCAATCCACATCCCAAACTTCGTCGGTATGCCCTTTCAATGTTTTCAATAATTCTCCCGTTTCTGCATCCCAAACGCGTACTTGATTGTCTCGGCAAGCGGTGACGACCTGTGTTCCATCTTCATTGAAATCAGCAGAAGTGACGATATTCTTATGTCCACTCAAAGTGAGCAAACGTCTTCCTGTATTTACCTCCCAAATGATGACATTGCGATCCCAGCTAGTACTACAAAGTAGCTTTCCGTCAGGACTGAATTTGACGTCTCGGATGTAGTCAGTGTGTCCTTCCAATTCGACCGCTTTCTCCCAGGTAATCATACTCCAAAGGATGACTTTCTTATCTAGCCCTCCGCTAGCAATTACAGTACCTTTGGGGGAACAAGCAACGGTCAGTATTGCATCGGTATGCCCGCTCATTTTCTTCAGTAGTCTTCCTGTGGAAACATTCCAAACATCGATGTCTCTAGAGACACCACCACTGACGATATATCGTCCATTGGGTGTAAAATCAATGCCCATGATTGGATCTTGAGTAGCAATACTTTTTTTCAAATAGGTGATGTCTAGTCCATTAGAATGAGGTGCTGCTTGGCTAAACAGAAAGAAAAAACTTACGGCAAAAAAGGTGGTGTAGATGTGTCTTAATTTCATAGTAAAGTGTGTTGTCCTGTGTTATTTAACAATCGATGAGTAAATTGATAGCTTTACTATAAAACCAGACTTTTATTGGAATAGCTTAGGAATGAAAATTAAATAAACGCTACAAGTTTGACGAAGTTATTTTTTTTCGTTGTCAAGGCAAAAAACGTAGGCATAGCAGTGCTATGACGAGGCTTTTTAACATTCACGCAGTGGTGCAAAGCAGAAAAGATTGATTATCTTTTCAACGCAGTGAACCGCTAGCGGATGGAATGCCTAAAGAGAAAAAGAACGAGTCAAGATGTAGCAGTTATTTTGTTTTCATTCCCTAGAGAAGGAGTCTGTGAAGTTTGCTTGGAGAGAAAAACACAATTTTTGAATAGGCGAAATTGTGTGCAGTAGATATTTATTGGAATGTGTGACTTTTCAATAGCTTAGGAACGACGAATGAATAAAGTTACTTTTTGGTTGAAAAATACAGTCAAAAATGTAGATTTATTTTTTCAACGTCCCTCATACACCTTGTTCATACAGCTCAAGTTCCTCTCTCTCAAACAAGCTTTGCAAACAGTTAAATTTTAAATATCAATGCAAATATATAAAATTAACACATTTGAATAAAATTAATATGTAATTATTTAAAAGAAATTTTTGAATTTGGTTTTCGGGATAAGGAGCGGGTTTCTTCTTGAGTTGCATTGGTTATGAACAATTAGGAAATTGTACTCTACCTTACTAAAATTGCTTATTCTACCTTTTCCGCCCATACGGGTGAAACAGGGGTGGACTTCGAGGAGAACCGCCTTTGGCGGTGAGCATGTGTACCTTTCAAAAAAGGCAGGGGAATTGTTGAGTAAAATAAATTTGGCTTACTAACGGTTTTCTATATTATTTCACTATCCAACATTCCGTATTCAATATTTGATATTCTTATTACCATGACAAAACTCTTCCTCCTCTCCACGATCTCTCTCTTTCTCCTAACCAACGAGACTACCATTGAATGGATAAACACCACCGAACGTGACTTTGAAACCATCAATCAAGGTATTCCCAAAACCCACGAATTCACCTTCAAAAATACCCACGACGAACCCATCATCATCGAAACCATCCGAACGACTTGTGGCTGCACCGTACCCAAATGGAGCGAAGAACCTGTGCTGCCTGACTCCCTCGGAACGATCCAATTGCAGTACGATGCGCAGAAATTTGGCTATTTCCGTAAGAAAATCCGTGTTTTCTTTGCCCACCAGCGTAAACCTGAGTTACTATTCATCGAAGGTTTTGTGGAATGACTGCCAAGCCGAGTGTTCATTCGTCGAAAAATACCTACCACTTAACGACTCCATATGGTCTTTGTGCCTGTATTTTCGCTTATCTTTGCAGAGGTGAAGATAGTCGCTATATTTGTGGACTTTTACCACTATTGACGTGAACCACAAAAAAACAGAGGACAAAAAAGAGTAGAATAATGAATGTTTGAATTCAAAAAATAACTGATCAGTCTCTTTACTAAAAGACGATTTGTTAAGTTTCCTAACTTAACAAGAATATTAGCTCGTTTCCAAACGAGTAATGAAGCCTTTTAAAATTTATACGGTTATTTTTTGCAGGATAATTTTTATCATTTATTTTCTCGTTTATCATTGTAGAATTACCAATTAGACAAACCCACCTGACTGTGCAAGCGGGCAGGTCACTAACAACTAATATGAGTATTTTAATTTTCTTCATAGTATCCTATCTAATTTTAAGCGTTGCTTTATACTTTCTTTTTCCAAAAGCAGGAGAAGAAGGCTGGAAAGGGCT
>JBCCJE010000769.1:0-3310 GCA_039027925.1 Bacteroidota bacterium | reverse complement strand
TTTCATGAATATTTAAATTACAAGTATCATTACAATTACAATGACAATTACAATTACAATTACAATTACAATCACAATGACAATGACAATGACAATGACAATGACAATTTCAATTGACAATGACAATTTCAATTGACAATAATCAATGGTAGTGACAATGGATAAATTAAATAAAAATGATTAAACATCAACTAAATTTTTTTTTGTAAATGTGTTGTTATGTCACGAATATTCATCATCCCAAGAAGTTTCGGGGCATTCTTAATTCTTAATTCTTAATTCTTAATTCCCCGAGGTTTCAGGGCAGGCATTATTCATCCCCTCGGGCTACCGCCCCACTATTTATGATATGCCCAAAGAAAATAGCATTTGCAAATAGCTTGTTGGTCCCGTACCAGAAAGCTCGAAAGTTAGTATTATCAGCCATGTTGATGACTTTTCCTCTACCCGTACCCGTTACCACGATGGAAGCAGAATTTTTCAAAGCCTCCAAATTTCGTTGGGAAATATAACCACTCAGAAGTGGACTATCGGAATACCTCAACGGCGTGGCGTAAGGATTTTTAGCTGGTTGCAAAAAAAGCGTACCTCTCCTAAAAATAGGTAGTGACGCTCGGTGGTAGCCAAACCCAAGAGGGTGCGTCAAGTCCAATTCAGTTTTAAAAATAGCTCCCCCAATGACATGCGCACCGTTGTCTGCACTCATTTTTTCGTACGGTCTTTGTTGGTTGTCGTCATTTTTATTTTCTTTCCTTTTGAATTTTACGGAAGAAATACCGTTAGAGGTTGCCCAACGAATCGCCCTTTTGAAGGCAATGAGTGTTCCTCCCTCTTGTACCCAAGTTTTTAATTTGCTTGACTGATCGGATATACTAGAGTAGCTGCCATCTACCATAACCATACAATTGTATTTGCTGAGGTCAGCCCTTCCCAATCTGCTGACATCCATTTTGGTGATGGGTATATCGTACCGTTGATCGAGCAAGTGCCAGACTTCGCCGGCGTCGTAGCTACTAACTCCACTTCCAGCTAACAATAAAATTTCGGGTTTTTTCAGTAGTTTAAAATCTCCGCTTCCAAGGTCAATTCCCGTCGGGGTCAGGCCTGTTTTCACAGCGTAAATGTTGAGACTATTTTTCTTAGCTACCTTATTGATGAGGGTAAAAATATCATCCGCACTGCGAGTTTGATTATTTCCTACGGGAACTAGAATAGTGCCGTAATCAAATCTTTTGATGCCTTCCTCAGTTGGAATCGTGAGCGGTTGCGTGCCCACTTTGACAATCAAATCTTCGGCTAATAATTCGTAGAGGGCATTGGGCGCGTAATACTCCTGCCATTCAAAAATGTAACCGTAAGTACTTTTTTCACCAATAACTTTTCCTTCGGTTTTTCCCAACGTTGGCATTGCTTCGGTATTTATGGTAGAGATGGTGGGTGTTTTTTTTACTCCCGTATAGGCAATGTTATAAGCCATCGGTAGCGTGAACGCCGAGACATCGTAAAACAGGCTATCGTCAAATTCAAAGATAGGATCGAAGGTCGCTTTGATTAATCGGTACTGAGGTTGTTCCAATGGAACATAGAAAGAATTTTCCTTAGCAAATTTTTTATCCCCTTCGGAAAAGTCTTGTTGTAAAGTATGAATTTGAATGCCGTGACTTTGTAGAAGATTTACAAAATGCCTCAATCTACTCCTATCTTTGGATTCTGAAAAAACAAAACCTTTACGGGAATCTTTTCGTGCTTCGTCCATTGCTGTTTTGTAAAAGTCTCTTTGGAAGTTCAACAAATCTTTTCGTAAATCCACGGCGGCTCGCAGCGTGGACATTGCCGTAGCCGCTTGATTCCGAATAGTAAATGGAAAACTCATCAAGCCATTTTCAGTCTGCTGCAAATGCCCCCTCGAGCTAGCTTGTTCAAACAATATACCTATACATCCATTAGCGTCCGGATAAGTAGAACCCTTCCCGTAGTAGTAATCATCGTAGCGCTCCTCTGTGAAGTAAAGCGAACCAAGATCGTCCAAAGCAGCGGCATGGAATTTTCCAATTTCCGCAGTCAATTCCTGATTGCGTTTGGGCGTCAATGGATGAATCCGAGTTTGAATGCCCGGCATAAAAAAGAAAGTTTGGTTAGTACCCATCTCGTGGTGATCAGTCAAAATATTGGGTTTCCATTCGTGAAATTTTGCTACCCTACCTCTACTTTCGGGATGCGCCAAAAGTAACCAATCCCGATTCAAATCAAACCAGTAATGATTAGTTCGCCCCCTCGGAAAAACCTCATTGTACTCCCGATCATTAGGATCGGAGGACATATTTTTACTCCTGTGCGCATTGACCCAGGTGGAGAATCTATGAAATCCATCGGGATTCAGAATGGGATCAAAAAGAATAACTGTATTATCTAAAATATTTTGAACTTCCTGACATTGCCCTGCTGCCAAATGATAAGCCACCAACATGGAGGCATTGCCGCCGCTTGGTTCGTTGCCATGAATAGTGAATCCTTGATAGACCACCGTAGGCATTTCGCTGATGTCCACAGTCGCTGACTGGGTAGGATCGGAGAGTTTGAGGTGTTCCTTCCGAATATCTTCCAAGCGTGCGTGGTTGGCTTCGGAAGTAATGTAAAGATGGAGGAGTGGTCGGTTTTCGTAAGACCGTGCGTACTCTTGCAGTACAATTCTCGGAGATGCATCGGCGAGTGCCCTTAGGTACATCACCACTTGGTCGTGGCTAGCGTGCCATTCTCCCACTTGATAACCTAGTACGGACTCGGGCGTAGGTATTTTACTATCGTAAGTGCAAGTAGGGAGAAAATATTCAAGAGATTGCTTTTGGGAATATATTGTTAGAAATGTAAAGGTGACGAAAATTAAGGTAAGGAATTTTCTCATCGTTCGGATTTTAGTATTTGGTTACAGAGTAGAAAGGTGCGTAAAAATAGGAAGATATATTAATTTTTTCTAAATCAATTAAAGTACAAAATAAAAACGCACGGCAAAACATTCATCGCAACGTGATCTTAGATCAGTTTTTGGAATAGGCGATCGAATGCGTTTCTGCCGTGCTAGTGCGTTAGGTGTTTTCTCCGTAGTTTAATCTGTTTTTTAAAATTATTTTTTGGACTACTTTGCGTACGTTGAAATGACACCAGTAAAAAGGACATTGTGTAGATAAACATCTAATTGCACAATGTGTTGAGTTCTAAGTTCAGCGGCTTATCAGTCAGTTAAGTATTCGTTGTAGATGAAAGGAAAGCATTGTTTATTTTTTTTGAAAAAAATAAACTTAAAGTGTTTGGG
>JBCCJE010000768.1:0-3312 GCA_039027925.1 Bacteroidota bacterium | reverse complement strand
GTGTTAACCATTTGGGTTGGACATATTTTGCGCCTTTGGAGTTTGACGGTGATACTGGAAAAGAGGTGGCAGCAATTTCTACATACACGGTAATGAACAGAATCTACGCTTTAAACTATGATACCACTCAAAATGCGCTACTACTAAAAGGGCTTTACGAAGGCATCAACAACAGAGCGAATACGATAAAAAGTGCTGATTTTGATCTAGACGGTGACGATGATATTATTTCGTTTGGAGCAGACAGTAGAAATATTTCTTGGTTTGAAAATGCCCTACCCAACGTAGATAACACTTCCCATCTTATCACCTCCCACCAACACGATTTGGAATATAACTTTTTAAGAGATGTCAATGGCGATGGTTATCAGGACGTAATCATTAGTACGGGTGGAAATACCAATAGTCCAGGAGCAACATTCGAAACCTACCTCTACTTGAATCAGCCCAACTCCAATAATTTTTCTGATTCTATTCTGCTATTGAATGACTATATCAAGGGGGTAGAAGTTTTTGATATGGATGGTGATAATGATCTGGACATGTTTTTCCACGACAACGATTTTTTCTCACTTGAAAATCTTGATGGGAATGGCACCTATGGTTCGCCCAACTTAGTACTTGAAACAGTAACGCTTACCCCAGCCATGGCAAGCACCGACATAGACTCAGATGGTGATACAGATGTTATCTTGAATCATACTAAATTTCTGGCTCCAGGACTTGAACATCGGATTACTTTATTAAAAAATGATGGCACAGGAAATTTCTCAGATACGAGTAGTATTTACATATTTCCCACATTTGCGGCAGTACAAGATTTGGAGTTGCATGACATGAATGGCGACGGTACAAAAGATATAATTTATAAAGTGTTGGTGGATAATGTTTTTGAGATAGGCATTTTGTACAGGACTCCAAATACTGAGCAATTTTCGTCTCCAAAGATTCTATCTTTCAATGCTCCATTTAGTTATTACCCCCAACAATTCTTATTAGTTGAAGATATTGATCTAGATGGGGATTTAGATATTATAGATAAAATAGAAGGACTAGAGACAGTCATCTTATTTGAAAATGAGGACAACTCAGGGGGATTCCAATATAACGAATACTCCACTCCTGAACCATTTGCTAGTCTTCAGGTGCTGGCAGATATGGATGAAGATGGAGATAAAGACTTTGTATTTAATGATGGTTATGAAATATTTTGGATGGAAAATACTGCCATTCATCCTTATTGGCTAGAAGGGAACTTGGTGGCAGATACTACGCTCAACTGTCTAGCAGATTCGAATGAAGTTAACATTAATGATTGGATCATTACCGCCAAACAGTCTCCTTACCAGTTGGCAGTAGTGACCGATTCGTTGGGTTATTACCGAATGCCGATTGACTCTGGTGCGTGGACGATTTCAGCTATTCCCAGATCGGATTATTGGACACCTTGTTTTGAAGATTCTCTGATATTTATGCCTTCGCTGGGCGATACGATTTTGACTGACTTTTATATGCAGCCTAATGGGGACTGTAGTTTTTTAGAGTGGGAAATTAGTAATGGGGGGCGACTTCGTCCTTGCCAGACGAACCGAACTACAGTCGAAGTTTGTAATTACGGCATCGAGACGTTGGAAAATATTACGCTACAAATTGCGCTCGACTCTGCGTTAACTTTTGAAGATAGCTCTCATCCATTTACCGCTATTTCTACCGATTCAATTTGGATTGATGTAGGAGATCTAGCTTTTAATGAATGCCAGACGATCACGATAGATGCTTTCTTGTCTTGTGATACTTTTGAACTTTTCGGACTTCAATGTATCAATTTTACTTTTCTGCCTAACGATTTGTGTGCGCCCGCTGATAGTCTTTGGGACGGCTCAATCATTACTGCTAGTGGTTACTGCGAAAATGATAGTATTTATTTTACGCTTCAAAATATTGGCACTAGCGCCATGACTGCACCAGCACAGCATCAGGTGCAAATTATCAATGATGACATCGTGATGTTATTTGACACGGATGATTATCAACTGGGTGTGATGGAATCCAAACAATTAAATTACGCCACACAAGGATTAGGATTGCGATTGGTAGCTGACCAAAGCGCTAACAATCCAGTTACGAACGAGGTAAGTGTGATTGTTCCGAACTGTGAAAACATCGCCAATAATGTTGTCATCAATGCTATGCCGACTAATAATGGGAATCCATTTCAAGATGCCTTTTGCAATCCTGTCTTTGCTTCTTACGATCCAAATGACAAAGCGGCTATTCCTACGGGCATTGGTGTCGAAAATAATATCCTGAGATCGTGGGAGTTGGATTATACCATTCGTTTTCAAAACACAGGAAACGATACTGCCTTCTTGGTCGTACTTCGAGATACGATCTCCGAACACTTGGATTTAGCTACGCTAAATGTGAGGGGAGCAAGCCATAATTATACCTACGAGCTGAATGCGGAACGAGAGCTGAAGATCACCTTTGCTAATATTTTGCTGCCAGATAGCACTACCAATTTAGCAGCATCACAAGGATTTATTGAATACACTATCTCTCCCCAAGCAGATGTTCCATTTGGAAGTATTATAGAAAACACCGCCTACATCTATTTTGATTTTAACGATCCGATTATCACCAATACCGTTTTTCACACCATTCAAAAACCAGTTGTCTCCACGGTAGAACACTTGCAGATTTGTCAAAGCAGTATTTACCCGCAGGATACCATTCTGCGAGCGGAAGTTAACTTCGCAGAGTACGATAGTATTCATCTGACCTACGTGGAGGTATTACCCGTTTTTGAGATAGACACCATGATCGCTGTGACGGCAGGTTCGATTTACGAAGGTATCCTAATCAATACAGATACTTCATTTACTCGAACCTTGCTGGCACAAAATGGATGTGACAGCATCGTTACTTTCACCATTGCAGCGATAACCAACACCACTTCCTCTAACTTCCAAACCGTACAAATATTTCCAAATCCTACCCGATCAATTTTGAATATTTATGGAAATGAAAACCAAGAAACTCAAATCTGGCAATTGGTTAATGCTAAGGGTCAGATCGTTTGGGAGCACACCTCTGATGATAATCAGGCTATGAAAATGATTGCTTTGGGTGATTTCTCGAACGGAGTTTATTGGTTAAAAGTAAAAAGTGAGACGGGATTTGGGATATGGAAAGTAGTGAAACTAGAGTAAATGAGTCATTAATTATAACCCCCTTGGTATATTGTAATCAAGGGGTTCTTTTTAGATCACTAAAACAGGCACGACCCTATTGAAGTAGTGCTTAGGCAAT
>JBCCJE010000767.1:0-3317 GCA_039027925.1 Bacteroidota bacterium | reverse complement strand
TAATTTTGTAAATGTATTGTTATTTTTTGTTGTTATTATGTCCCCTTACAACTTTTAAGGGAGAAAAAGTCCCAGAGGGACGGCATATATCTCGTACCTTTAATGCTCATTTAGATTTTGAAAATTATTTGTTTGGGCTAATACCAGAGCATTGGCGCAAACAAGAGAGAAAACATGAGGACTTGGTAGATAAAAATATTAACCCTATTTTTCCACCTCATGCAACCATTCAAACCATCCATGTACTAACCTCAAATAAAAAAACAATCCACCGAACGATTGCAGCTATCTGATCAAAATATCATTCAAGGTTGTCAAAAAGGAGATCGCCAAGCGCAACAACAACTTTACCAAAAGTACAAAGCTATGCTATTTGGGGTTTGCTTGCGGTACGCTCGTAGTAGGGCAGAAGCAGAGGACTATCTTCAGGAAGGCTTTATTCGGATTTACAGGGATTTGTATCAGTACCGACCTACCAAAGCCTTGGGGGCATGGCTCAGGCGCGTGATGGTCAATAGTTGTTTGCGTCAGATTCAGAAGCACAAAAATATTTTTCAAGAAGTAGATTGGAATCAAATCTCGGTGAGTTACGAAATGGAATATCGAGAAGAAACTGACGATAGAGCGAAGTATTTGATCGCCATGATTCAACAAATGCCTGCGGGGTATCGGGCGGTTTTTAATATGTACGTGATAGAGGGCTACACCCACGCTGAGATTGCGGAATACTTAGGCATAAGTATCAATACTTCAAAATCACAACTATCAAGAGCCAAAGTTTTACTAAAAAAATTATTTGAAAAAAATATGAATGCCTGCTGAATTTAGGGATGGTACACTAAATATTGGCGGGCTAAAAAATAATAATGAAGAACTCATCAAAAGATAATTTCGAGCAGTTTTTTAAAAAATCATTGGAGGATTACCAAGAGCATCCGCCTGATGATTTTTGGTCAGAGATGGAAAATCGTATTCCACCTCCTCCCGCTGCTGAGTTCTCTTTTTGGAAAAAAACAGGAGGATGGAGAGTATTGATAGTGCTATTGGGAGTTTTATTGGTGGGCGGCTGGCAATGGTGGCAACAACAAAAAGATGTTTCTTCTATTCACGAAACAATCTATTTACAAAATGAAAGGATTGAAAAAGTAGAGGCACAACTGGATGAAGTAGTTCTAAAAAGGAAGGATAAAAAAAGCAATGAGAACTTACCGATTGAGCGAGAGATGGATTTTATGAGTATGGAAAAACAGAATAGTGGGAATGATAATTACAATGGGAATGACAATGGCAATGGCAATGGCAATGACAATGGCAATGACAATGACAATGACAATGACAATGTGAGTGAGGCTAACAAAGTATTTGCATTTCGGGAAGGTACGCTTGCTTTGGAGAAAGATCGTTTGAAGTCAAGTACTGATAATTTTGGTGAGTCAAGAGTAAATTCTTCGGTTGAAGCCGACAACGACACGCTTTTAGCGATGGAAAAAATAGAGTCGGCTGAATCCATTCCTTCTTTAGTTTTTGAGGTAGCGTCATCGCAAGGAAAATGCTTGACCTGCATCGAGGATCAACTTCGGCTTAAATTAGCACCCAATAAGAAGCGAGGGTTGGAAATTTTTATCAACGCTAGTCAGTTATTTCCAAAACTGGATTTAATCAATTCGGGCTATAAGGTGGACTTTAAAAAAGGTAGGGATTACGATTTTGGTTTGCTTTATCATATCCCGATTCATCGGAAGTGGAGTATTCAGTTGGGTTTTGGAGTAGGGAATAACAATATTTCTACAAGATTTCAAAAAGCTTTCAGTTATAACGATAATGAAAATTATATTACTGATGACACTTACCGAACCAATTATTTTTACCAACTAAATACTAACTATGACGGTATCGTCAATTTTACTACTTACCTCAACAACGAAAAACAAAACGATGGGCAGGATGTGCTGATTGGGGATGCTTTTACTACCGAGATACAAATCAACAAAAGGCAAAGATACCTGACCGTTCCTTTTTTCGTAAAACACCAATGGTACCAGGGGCAGGGCAAATTAAACTGGACTTGGAAGCTCGGTGTGATTCAGCGGCTGAGCTACATATACGGCGAATCCCTTTCCGTGAATATTGATAATTTTTCAAATCCTCGATTGTCTCACCATACCACGACAATAGTAGATGTAGGTGGAGCGGAAGAAAAGAGGTTTGATACGACAATCATTTTTTCTGCGGGGGGAGAATATCTTATTTTCAGAAATGTGGCGTTGGTTTTGGAACCCACGCTCAAACAGGCATTGACCCAAAGAGGTGATATAAGGCAAACCGCCTTTGGGTTCTACATGGGAATCCGCTGGAGTTTTAAACCTTAGTATTTTTGGTGAGAGAAGAAGGGATGTGAGCATAGAAAAGGTGAGGGAGAGGATCTTATCAAAATTCAGATATACATTTACTTACAAAATAAATTGGATAATGAAAAATGTACTGACTTTATGTGCAATAATATTGTTGTGCCTATCGGAAATAGCAGCACAAGACTGCTACTCGGATGCAGGTGAAGACTCTTTTACTTGTACTTTACAGGATACTTTGGTTGGATCACCTTCAGGAGGGGATTGGTTGATCGCTTGTACTGATTTCACGGGCACAGTTAGCTTCGAAGCGTTGGATGATAGCTCTACTGTCGTTACTTTTTCAGAATGTGGAAATTACCAATTCGAATATCTCATTAGTAATAACTCGTGTATAATCTCTGATACGATCCAAGTAGATGTTGAAAATCCGTCGAATACAACCTATCTCGTAGGAATAGAGATAGCATTAGATTATCTGGATTATGACTGTCAGGCTGATGATTCGCTATCCTGTGAGAACTCATATCAAATAGAAGGGATGGCGCCAATGCCATACTGGGAGTTGACTCCTTTCGGTAGTTGTATTGCTCAGGTATATTCCGCTACCATTGGTGATATGTTAGATAGCTGTACTGCCGATGCTATTTCAATCGATGTTATTAATTTTAATGGCTCACACGATCCGACCGATAGCCTTGTCATTTTTCAGCATGACTTTATCACATTGGATAATAATGAAGTCGTTGAAAATAATTTCTTGAATGTAATTAATGGGACTTATAGCTATAGTAAAAACTTGATGGAAAATGAATGTCTCGCTCCGTTGATGTGTGGACTAATACCTCCCGAATGTATGGATACGCTATTGGATACTATAGAAGTAATTGTACCTATTCATTTAGGAGGACATTGGACATTTCTCTACGATGGAGATTTTATTGACCTGATGAATGACAATACATTTAC
>JBCCJE010000766.1:0-3319 GCA_039027925.1 Bacteroidota bacterium | reverse complement strand
GGTAGTTGTCCAAGAGATAGTACCTTAGAAGCCAAAAAAAGTTAGAAAGCCAATGGTAAATGTTTATTGTACTGAATATGATGTTGTTAGAAAAGTAGCAAGAAGAGTTCTCAATGCAAGACTCAGAGAATATGAGGAGGACCATGAGGGAGGAGTCCTTTAGGGTGATCTTAAGATACTTACACCAGATTGGGATCTTAGTTGGCATGATTTAACCATAACTGCTGATTATCTTTCGAAATACGGGACATCAACATTCCCCCCTCAAGTGTTCCGATAAATAGTACAGCAAAGTCTCTTTCCGCAACATCCTTTCTGATCTCCCCTTCTTCTTTTCCTTTTTCTAAAGTTTTAATGATTCTTTCTATCCAATATTCAATCGCCTCGTACACCTTTTTTTGCAAAACTGGTCGAGAATTATCGCAGTCAATGGACGTATTCAAAATCGGACACCCCCCTACAATTGGAGGATTCAAAACACGTTCTTTGTAAAAATAGACTACCGCTTTGAGTTTGTCCAAGGCATGCTCAATGACAAAAGTCCGTTGCTGCACTTCCTTTTTGACGACCTTAACTGCGTGTTCAAATGCAGCTACTGCAATCTCCTCTTTTACCCCTTTTTTGTCGTTGTCTTCTTTTTTAAAATTACCATAAATTCCACCTTTCGTCAGTCCCGTAGCGTCCATGATGTCCCGCATAGAAGTTCCGTCAAATCCTTTTTGGTTAAAAAGAACTGCTGCTTTTTCGATGATGAGCAATCGTGTCTTATCTGATTTTTTCATTGAGTGTTATATTCATTTACCCCCAAGCAAGGGACCTATTTTTTCCCTTGATTATCGTAAGCAGTTCCATCTAAAAACTCTTCGGTAAAATGTGTTTTTGAAACTGGTTTAGAAAATTTTTCAGCATTGTATTCAGCTGATTTACCCTTGGGAATCGAGAGGGATTGCCAGTCTTTTCCTTTGAGCATTTTCCCTACAAAAACAATTTGACCAACGTGGTAGGCATAATGCGCCATTTGCCGATTAAAGGCTTCAAGTACCGTGTGCGCTTGGTTTCTGATTAAAATTGGCGTATCGAAATTTTCCTCGTTGATAGTATCCAAAGCATCGAACACACATTTCCAACCTGCTTCCCATTTTTCTAACAATTCTTTTACATCTTCAATATCATCCGCAAATTCCGTTTCTCGCTGACGCCATTCCTTTTCTCCATCTGAGGTTAAAAAATCTGTAAACCGGGAGCGCATATTTCCCCACAAATGCTTGATAATCATAGCTATCGAATTGCTTTCCTCGTGGTATTTCCAAAAGAAATCTTCTTCCGAAATTTGTTGAAAAGTTCGATCCCCTAGCATTTTATAATACTCAAATTGTTTGCGCGCAGCAGTCAAAAAATTATTAGACATCTGATTTTTTTTGGATTATGAAAAGTTATTGATAATGTTCATTCTTTTGAGGTGATGCTCATTGTGAAAAATGGTGAAGAATAGTAATTCTCTCAGAGTGACCTTGCCCAATGCGGGATGTGGAACTCGAAAGCGATTCAAATCTTTTTCACTCCATTTCGAAATTCTTTCGGGAAATTTTTCACTAATAACTTTCCAGCTCGTCAGCATTTTATCTTTGGACAAATTATCGCCCGCTAGTGGAAGGTAAGCCTTCGGGGGAGTGACCCCCTGACTAATGCGCAAATGATAATTCGTCTTTAAAATCTCATACTCCTCAGAACCACTCAACGAAATACCAAATGGCAAAAAGAAAAACTTATTTTTCTTTAAGGCGGAAGCCACGGGCTTGGTAGATCGAATGAGATGATCAAAGTTTTCGGCAACTGACCATTTCTCGTCTTTATTCAAATGGAGTATTTCGCTTGGAGTATTGATAAGGCAGTTAGCCACCTTCTCAAAAGACATACGCAGCGCTTCGATAATATCAGCTTTGGATTCGATTGTTTTTGTTGGTGTCATAATATTCTAATTTAATGATGATCCAAAAATAGACTGAACGGTCTTTTTTTCCAAATTTAATTTAAATTTTAACATTTGGTGTTTTCCTCGCTTCATCGCTCAACTGTTACAAAACTTAATTAAAACCCACACGCTGAACCAAAATTCAAGTGACGCTGAGAGCCTAGCCAAGTCCAACTAATAAAAACTATTTGTTATCATTTCATTGCTTACCTTTACCACACTAAATTTTACAATGAAAAAACTACGAACAATACATTTACATACTGGAAGTAACTTAGGAGATCGGGTATCCTATTTGGCGCAAGCCAGAACCCTCATTGAACAGCGGGTGGGAAAAATTTTAAAAGTTTCGCACCTGTACGAAACGGAAGCGTGGGGCGTAGAAGATCAGCCCGATTTTTTGAATCAGGCCTTGGCAATCACAACTGAACTGCTACCGGAGGAGCTACTTTATCACGTCAAAAAAATAGAGCAAGACATCGGTAGGAAAGAAAATAAAAAGTGGTACGAACGCATCATTGACATTGATATTTTATTCTACGAGGATCAACTGATTCATACCGAAGCATTAAAAATTCCGCATCCACATTGTCACGAACGAATGTTTGTATTGATTCCGTTGATGGAAATTGCGGGGGATTTTTTGCACCCCAGATTGAATCGAACTATTGAGGAACTATACTTAGAATGCAAAGATCCGTTGGATGTCAGACGTTTTACGTTAAATGCCCAACCCAATTAACCCACAGATTTCGAAACAAAATGAAAAATCCTTTTCCACACAATTTTATCGCAATTGAAGGTAACTTGGGTGTTGGTAAGACAACCCTGTGCCAACAACTTAAAGAAAAGTACCATTGCAAACTACTCCTGGAACAATTTGACGATAATCCTTTCCTAGCCCATTTTTACGAAAATCCCGAGCGGTATGCCTTTCCCGTAGAACTGTTCTTTATGACGGAACGCCACAAACAATTACAAAACCACCTCACCCAAAGGGAGTTGTTTCAAGACTTAATTGTGGCGGATTATTTCTTCGTGAAGACCTTGCTTTTTGCTAAAAATAATTTGAGTACCGAGGAGTATAGATTGTTCCAACGACTATTCCACGTGCTCAATGCGTCCTTCCCTAAGCCAGATTTGTTGGTTTACCTACATCGTCCCGTGGAAGGGGCACTCGCCAATATCAAAAAAAGAGGAAGAGATTACGAGCAAGATATCACTACTGAATATTTACAAAAAGTACAAGAGGTATATTACGAATATATCAGAACCGAAAGGTCTATTCCTATCCTTATTATTGATGTGGAAAAAATTGATTTTCAAACGAATAGCGTTCACTTTGAT
>JBCCJE010000765.1:0-3320 GCA_039027925.1 Bacteroidota bacterium | reverse complement strand
GTTTTCTAATGATTATTTTACCATAATCGTAAGGGAGGATGGAAAACTACAACTCAATGACCTGCGCTTCGGTACTTTCGGTGCAGAAGATTTTCCCAAAGAAGATGAGTACATTTTCAGGTTTATTTTAGAACAAGGTGAGGATGGAAAAATAGACGCGCACGAGGGCGATAGAAAAAGAGATGGTGCACTTGGGGAATTGATTGAGAGAATTAAGGGGAACAGGAAATGACAATGATAATTGCAATGCGAAATGACAATTGCAATAAAGAATATCAATAACAATGATAATTGCAATGGGAAATAGCAATTACGATGAGGAAATGATGATTTACGATGAGCGTAGATTGAGTGAGGTTACAGATGACTTAATGGAAAGTTACTTACTGAATGACCGACTTCGTTTCGGTTAGCGTTTTTTTTAAAATAATTTCAGCTTTTTCTATTTCTAATTTCAAGTTTGTAAGATTATTGTTAGACAACTGCACTAGGGGCAATCTAACATTCCTTTTACAAAAACCTAATATCTCCATTGCTCCTTTGATACCAACTGGATTACCTTCGCAGTACAACCATTGATGAATGTCCATCAAGGCCTCGTTGATCTGGTTGGCCGTTTTAAGATTTCCCTCCAAAGCCGCATTAACCATGCTTGAGAAAGCACGTGGATGTGAATTAGCAATAACTGAAATCACACCTTCTCCACCGCAAGCAATTAAAGGCAGACAAGTAGGATCGTCGCCCGAAAGCACCGCAAAATGATCAGGTTTATCTTTGATGATTTTCATACCTTGAACAATGTTGCCTGATGCTTCTTTGACTGCCGCAAATTTTTCGCTTTCGTTGGCTAATCTGACCAATGTTTCTGCGTTGATATTTGAGGAAGTTCTTCCCGGTACGTTATAAATGATAATCGGTAGCGGAGCGACCTCTGCGATTTTCATGTAGTGTCGGAAAATACCCTCTTGGGAAGGCTTAGTGTAGGCAGGACTGCTAGAAAGAATACCAGAAAAACCATCAAAGTTAAATACCTTGATTTTCTCAATTAATGCCGCCGTATCATTTTTTCCAAAAAGACCCGCAACGATTGGTTTTCTACCATTGACTATTTTCTTGGTGAAATCAAAAACATCAAAGCACTCTTGCGAGCTCAATGTGACTGCTTCTCCCGTTGTACCCAGCGAGACGATATAGTCCACCCCACCTTGGATTTGGTATTCCAAAATTTTTTCGAGCGCATCAAAATCAATTTTTCCGCTTTCCCGAAATGGAGTGATAACTGCTACCCCTGTGCCCCTAAATCGCTGGCTCATAAGCTGGACTATTTATTCTGTTTAAGAAAAACTCTACTTGCTTAATTAAGTGTTCGACCCCCTTTTCCATTGGAGTATCAATAATCAGATCAAATGAACACGTATTTTCAGAGTAAGGACCGACCCGCAGGTTGGCGTTGGACAAAGCCGATATGTATTCGAATGAAAGATTTTCTCCGAGATAAAGATTGATTAGGATGTCAAATTTTGATGTCATAAATTGTTCGATGTCGTGCCCTTCTGGAATCATTTTCCAATTAATATCTTTTGGAGTAAAAAACTTAAACGGTAGGCTCAAATCTGTTTGTTTCGTTGCCACGAATCCTAGCAGCGTCACTTTTTTTTCATCCTTCGTAAGTTTTTCAGCGTACTTTAAAACTTTATTTTTGCTGATGGGATCAGTTGCGTCGAAGAGGATACCAATGGATTTGGCAACATCGAAATCAACCGACGAACGCATGGATTTTATCTGGGTAAGTTTTTTGGTTAATTGCCTTTTGTAAAAATGGTTTCGGAATTTTGAGATAATCCCCATAGTGCTAGATTTTTGATTTTTTCGAAAACCTTCTTTCCCTAAAAGTATTTTCGAAAAAAATTCTGGAAATAAAATTCTCAACATTTAACGAAAAACGAATAAAGTTGTTGATAAAATTTTTAGTACATCAAAAATGATGGTTTCCAGATACAGTTTTGTGATAGATTAAAAATTTTTACTTTGCTTTCTCTGCTATCTTTTCTTTGATAATATCATATTCGCCCATTTTGCTATACTTTTCAATACGGTTTTGGATTCTCACCTGTGGATCAATTGCTTTGAGTTCTGCAATTTCTTTCTTCAAATGTCTCTTGAGTGTCTTGGCCATATCTTCGGGAGCATTGTGAGCACCACCGAGAGGCTCTTTAATGATCCCATCAATTAATCCAAATTCGTACATATTTTCGGCGGTCAACTTCAAGGCATCTGCTGCTTGCTCTTTATAATCCCAACTGCGCCACAAAATAGAAGAACAAGACTCGGGGGAGATGACCGAGTACCACGTATTCTCTAGCATAAAAACTCGGTCGCCCAATCCGATGCCAATGGCTCCTCCGGACGCTCCCTCTCCAATGACCACACATACGATGGGTACTTGTAGTTTTGCCATTTCAAAAAGATTGCGAGCAATAGCTTCCGCCTGTCCTCTCTCTTCCGCTTCCAAGCCAGGGAATGCCCCCGGGGTATCAATCAAACTGATGATCGGATAGTCGAAGCGTTCGGCGAGTTTCATCAGGCGGAGTGCTTTTCGGTAGCCCTCGGGATTAGCCATACCAAAGTTACGATACTGCCGCATCTTAGTGTTGACGCCTTTTTGGTGTCCTACGACAACTACCGTCTGACCATCCAAATTGGCCAAACCTCCAACAATTGCTTTGTCATCTTTGAAGTACCGATCTCCGTGAAGTTCCGTAAATTTTTTAAACATCTGGCGGATATAAAAAAGAGAATAGGGGCGTTCGGGGTGTCGAGACAACTGTACTTTTTGCCAACCCGAGAGGTTGTTATAGATCTCCTTGCGCTCACTCTTAATCTTATTCTCCAGTTCTTTTATCTTGTCAGAAACGTCAATATCTCCTTTAGCCCCGACTTCTTTGAGGTTATCGAGTTGTTCGTAGAGACTCTCCAACGGTTTTTCAAATTCCAGGAAAATCATAATTTTTCTTTTTAGGGTAAAAACGAAGCAAAATTGCTAAAAAGTTAGGCATTGCCCTCCTGTATCTATCTGCCTCCTAGAGGTGAAAGTTTTTGCTTTAAGTTAACCGAGGGCTACAAAATTAGCAATAAGCGAGTTTGGTAGGTTGCGATTTGAATTTTTTTTTTAAAAAAATAGATGACCTATTGCATAATTACAAAAGGAATGATACTTTTGCGTTCGCTGAATGGTAAATGGCTATTCATTTCTTAAAGGTCTGGTAGTTCAGTTGGTTAGAATACCTGCCTGTCACGCAGGGGGTCGCGGGTTCGAGTCC
>JBCCJE010000764.1:0-3321 GCA_039027925.1 Bacteroidota bacterium | reverse complement strand
TCTTGATTATGAGAAAGAAAATTTTATTGATGCTTTCAGTTTTTTGCATGTTCGGCGCAACTGTTTTTGCGCAGGATACCAACATCGAAGGTGGCGGTGGTATTATCATGGTGGATGGTAATCCTAACTTGAACGCCGACTTGAATACCGTTACTCCAAATGAAGGTAATGTGGCTTACGACCGAACTAACGAAATCCTGTATTTCTACAACGCTGATGGTACGAACAATTACGTAGCAGGCTCTAACACTCCGGGTGATAAGTGGATTGCGGTTGATGTATCAGACATCAATGATCCCATCACGAGTGTAGTAAGTGGTAGTACGCAGATATCTGTTGCTACTTCGAATGGACAAGCTACCGTTACGTTCAATGCTGGGGAAAGCCTAAGCTACGATGCGTCGAATAATACGTTGACTTTTACGCACACCGACGGTACGACTACTTCTGTAGTTCCTCTAGGTGATCTTACTTCTACGGTTAGTGGTGGAGAAGGTATTACTGTTACGGAAACGGGTACTGGTCCTTACAACTACGAAGTAGAAATTACAGGATTAGCAGGTGCTACTAGCGGTCAGGTATTGACATCTGATGGTTCAGGAGGTATTACTTGGGAGACAGTTGTTGATGGAGTGTCCATGAACTCATCTGGACAATTGGTGATAACTACTTCCGACGGGGCTACTACTACGGTAGCTATGGATGGGCCAAGAGTAGGTAACTATACTGATTTGACAACTGCAGTTGATGCGCTTGCTAACGGTGCATCTGGAATCGCAATTGCGGATCAAAATAATACATTTGGATTGCCAGCATTCGATGACACTACTAATAATAGAGAGGTAGGCGTGATGTTCTTCATTAGAAATACTACTCCGTAACCAATTGATATAAGTTACGTTTCATAAAGTTTCGAGGTCGTTTTTAATTTATTCAAAAATGATCTCGAAACTCCAATTTATACCCAAACTATCAACAAACACTTAAACATCTTTGCTTTATACGAAAAGTAAAACGAAACCTTAACTGAAGCGTTTGGAGGTTTCTAAAAAGAAAAAAGTTTCATGAAAAAAATTATCCCCCTGATTTTTTCAACTTTTTACATCATAAATGCTAATGCTCAGGCGGTAGGCGGCTGGGGTACTTGTGAGTTTACGACGGTAGCAGCCATGAATTCATTTGACCCTTCGACTAATGCTTATGATTGTAAAAAAGTTTATGTACAGGCTACTGACGAACATTACCATTGGGATGGCACACAATGGGTTTTAGATGGAGGCACTGATGACCAAACGGCCTCTGAAGTTTCCTTCTCTGCGGCGGGTACGATCTCCTCGACCAACGTCCAAGATGCCATCGAAGAAATAGAACCCGATATTTATGGTTCTATTGATGTACACTCCGACGTGGACATTACCACTACTACTCCGACGGCTGGCGACCTGCTAGCATGGAATGGCAGCAACTTTGTGCCTTCCTCTACCAATAATGGATTTACAATATTTAGTGTATGGGCAGAAGAATCCTCCGCACTAGGTGCCAATCAGTACGAGTGGGCATTCGGAAATGGCGATAACACACCCAATGGTGACGGAATTGTAATCCCCGTTGATTGTGAGCTATTTGCAATGTCTCTCAACCACGAAGGTGGAGCAAATACCGTAGTTCAAGCCATAAAAAATACGGACGCAACACTTACTGCCTACCAAGTTCAAAACACGGGTACAGAAAATGGTCACATTACTTTTGGTACGCCACTTACCTTCGTGGCGGGTGACGTTATCAATTTTCGGACTATCTCTTCTTCTTCGGGAGGAGCATCTGGTAGGGTATCTGCTTGGTTTAGGATCAGAGCTACACCTGCTTCTACCAGTCTTGTAAATGACTTGTTAGATGTGTCTGCGGGTGCCACTACTGCTGGTCAGATTTTACAATTTGATGGATCTTCTTTTGTCAATGTAGATTTGAGTGCTGCGAATACTTCCTACGATAACTCTACGTCGGGACTAACAGCAACCAATGTGCAAGCCGCTATTGATGAGTTGAGTTCATCTAGTACCGACGACCAAGTGCTTAGCCTTTTGACTAATATACTGACGCTCGAAGATGGTGGATCAGTCAATTTAACTCCTTATCTGGATAACACCGATGACCAAGAAGCAGACGAAGTACCTTACGATAATACTTCTTCGGGCCTTACGGCAACCAATGTCCAAGCGGCCATTGATGAAATCAATGCTAGTACCGACGATAATATTTACAATACTAATGGTACACTAGACGGAAATCGAGCCGTCACTCAAAATAATTTTGATCTCAACTTCGACGCTAACACCTTAGTCATTGATGGCTCTGCCAATAATGTGGGGGTGGGTACTAATAATCCTAGCTCCGCAAAATTACAGGTGAATGCTAGTAGCACAAGTGGTGGTCTTCATATTGATACCGATCAGGATAGCCCAGAGACGATTACCATTCGTAGAACGGATAATGCCAACGAGATTGGTATTGCTTTTCAGAATAGTGGTAATGCTCACGGTTCTGCTATTCTTCATCGGGATCAGAATGACACAGATGGACTAGGGGAAGGACTCACTATTGCTTCCATAGGCAACGAGGCTAATGCCGTTGATCTGGGAGCAACAGCTACTTTTAAAAATGACGGTACTATCAGATTGCACGATTATGGTTTGGGAAATAATAATGATAATGCTCCCGCCAATATCCTCGGTGTACAAGCCGATGGTGATGTAGTGGAAGTAGCTATTTCAAATATTAATACCGATGACCAGACTGCCTCCGAAGTAAACATTACGGATACAGGTAATAATTTTTCTTCTACCAACGTAGAGGGGGCACTCGCTGAATTAGCAGCTACTTCTGGAGATAATATTTATACCACCAACGGTACTTTAACGGGAAATAGAGCTGTTACGCAAGGAAATTTTGATTTAAACTTTGATGCTAATACTATGGTCATTGATGGTTCTGCCAATGAGGTAGGGATCGGTACTACTAGCCCCGACGCTAAACTTGATGTGGAGGGTGGAAATGTAAGATTTTCTGATTACGGAGCAGGTACAGTCACTAGCGGAACTCGAACGCAGTATCTTGCGGTGGACGGTGATGGAGATATTATCGAAATAAGTCCTGCTACTGTAGAAGATAATATCTATAATGCCAATGGCACTTTGACGGGAAATAGAACTGTTACCATGGGCAGCTTTGATGTTAATTTCGATGCCAACACTTTTTTCATTGATGGTTCTACCGATGAGGTAGGGATCGGAACAAATAGCCCTGATGCCAAACTCGACGTAG
>JBCCJE010000763.1:0-3334 GCA_039027925.1 Bacteroidota bacterium | reverse complement strand
TGCAAATTCAACCAAGCTATTTTACTAAGATGATCAATACCATCTTTTCTATTTATGGCTACACTACTGATTTCTTGATTAAACTCAACTATTGAAAAACTATGTCCACCTTCTATCTTTTTTAGTGTAGACTGATATTTCATCATCAATGCTTCCAAAGCAACAATCATAATTCAAAGAGTTTATGAACTAAATTCAAAATGAATAACGTAATTTTTACTTTTAGTCTCTATTAAAATATCATCTCCAATAGTTTCACTTTTTCCCTATTGAATTTTTCCCCTGCATAATTTCTACCTCTACCCTCCGATTCTTCGCTCTACCCACTTCGTCATTATTAGAAGCGACGGGGTGGGTTTCTCCAAGTCCGGATGCTTTTAGCCGAGTAGCGTCAATTCCTTTGTTGATCAAAAAATTCATAACAGCCTGTGCACGTGAGGTAGAAAGTTTTAAATTATAGGCTGCGTCACCTCGGTTGTCGGTGTGTCCCCGAATGATTATTTGGATACTTTGATTTTTTTGCAAAAATGTAAATAGCTTGTTAAGCTCCACAAAAGATTCCCGTTTGAGGATAGCTTTGTCAAATTCAAAGTAAATATTTTCGAGGAGGGTTGGTGCTGCTTCGGTCATCCGAAGATCAAAATCCGCATTGGTCGTAGGGTTATCTTCGGTATCTTGTATTGCTTGTCCTTCTTGCCATACTCGAATATCATCCAGTAGATAGTGGGCATAAGGTGGTGTGTAAGGGGAGCCTCTAAAATTTTTGAACCTTTCAACTTTTGTATTTTCGTTGTTATAAAAATTTCCGATGGTCAAATAGATCAACGGTTCATCGGGAACGAAACTTCCCTCAATTTTCACCCACTCCACACCATCTCGATTGATGATAGAATCAAAGTTCACCTGTGGTATTTTTAATATTGGATCTTCACTTTCTACGAAAAACTTTTTTTGCGAAAAGAAAAACCCAATGTTATTAGAAACTAATTTGGCTTGCCTGTCTTTTTGAATCCAAAGTTCACAGTAGGTTGTTACGCCCGGCTTTAGCGCTTCTTTGAGTTTTACCTGTACGTATTCTCGAAAGGAGTCCGTATTGGTATTTCTCAAATAGGTCATAATACCTACTACGTGATCTCCCGTGTGTGCCTTGTTACAATCTTTGTGATACAACTCACACTCTCGCCAATTAGCTTGTTTTACAATCCTCAAATCGGGCGTAGCTTCCGATGCGGCTTTCCAATGCAATAAATTTTTTTGAAAAGGTTGGTATCCACTTAGAGGTTCGTACTCAAAAGCATTTCTGATATTTTTTACTAGAGGTTTTTTGTTTAATCCTTCGAAGGATGAGTTGGGTACCAGATTTTGACCATGTGCCAGAAATGGAAAAAAGCAAACCACAAGTATGATTTGCCAATTAGTAATTTTTAAGTTACGCTTCATAAAAATCTTATTTTCAATAAGTTTTAATCTCAATCTCCACCCTTCGATTTTTTGCTCTGCCCGCTGCGGTGGAGTTGTCTTCGATGGGTTGTGATTCTCCTAGCCCTTCGACTTCGTATTTTATATTCTGATTCGAAATTCTTTTTTCTAATTCTATCCGAATAGTATTGGCTCTTCTCATGGATAAGTCTAGGTTAAAGTCATTTTTCCCAACATTATCCGTATGCCCCGTAATTTTTATTTTAGAAATATTTTGATACGTAAGAATCTTGTTAGCAATGCTATCCATGAATATTTTAGCAGTCGCATCCAACCGATATTGGTTGTGATCGAAATTTAAAATCTGGTTGGGAATAATCATTTTCATAGGCTTAGCAACCGACGATGCTAAGTTAGCAGCAGTCTCGTTGGCCAAAAAATCTCGATAGTATTTTCCGCTAAATTGAATCCCGTACCGATCTGGAAATCCTTGATAATACCAAATCTTGATGGGATAATTGCCAGGACGCAGAGCGATAGAATCTTCCTTGAATCTCATTTGGTGTGTGCCATCGTTAAGGACAACTGCTTTTTTATCTATCCACAAAATTGAGCCATCATCACTATTCAGCGCAAACTTGTACCAGCCTTCTTTTTCGATTTTCATTTCTGATTTGAAAATAATACAATAGCCATATTTTTTCCCAATCTCTGGAATGACTTCTTTGTCTGGTGTTTCTGGAATATCAATTTTTTCCCATTCCAGCGTTCCGATGGGCTTTTGTTTTTCGTACTTCGGATGGTATTTAAAATTATATTTCTTCCTCGGCAATTCGTACGCTGTACCTTTGAAGCTAGCAAATATTGGATCGTAATTTTTTTGGGAAAAGACAAACGAGCATGCAATCATTACAAAAAAAATGGAGATAAAAAGCCTCATAATTTATTTTTATCTCCATAATGCAATCCTCCGATAGAAGTAACAAATTATTCAGATTCGAAGAGATCAACCACTTGTCCCTGATCTTCTGCCTTGATTGTGACCAATAATTTTCTCATCCCAATTTTATTGACTTTAAATATTTGAGTACCAACTGGATAATTTTCTGCTCGTTTTTGTCTTGGATTGAAGGGCATCCCGTAGCTGAACTTTTTATTTTTTGGCCCTCGCACGTAAGTTTGTGTTCTTGAAAATCTATTGTTACGGAGTGTCACTTCCACGTATTCTACGGGAGGTTGTTCCTTTTTTTGAGTCGTTGCCTCCGTTGCGGAAAGCACCTCCGAGTCGGCTGCCAACTCCATTTTTAGTTCCTTAGGTTTTTCTTGATAGACCAACTTTCCGTCTTCCGAAATTTCTCCCTTCAGTACGTTGGTAACATTAATGTAGGCTTCTCCGTGACTCCAGATATTAGCATCTACATTTTGGGCAGATAAATCCGTAGCGTACAACTCCCCGGTGTTCATCGTAAATTTTAAGTTATCTACCTCACCTTGCAGGGTGACATTGCCCACATTATTTACCAGCACAAATTGCTGCTCGCTGATATTGACGACGCTCGTTTTGCCGTAGCCACCTACCCTCAATTTTTTCAAATGCTTAGTTCCAATTTTTGCCTTGACCATTTTGGAAGGTTCTATCCATCTGTCTTGCAAAATTTCTAATTCTCCGTTATCGCTTTTGATAACTATTTCTGGAAAAATGTTTTCGTCTGTGATGATCTCCAACGCGTAATCCGAGTTGGCATCTATTTCCGCTAATACTGGAAAATTGATGTGAATTTTATCAAATGCCTTCACGTCAACCTTGCGAGTAATTTGATTACCGTTTCCGTTGATTTGAGCTTGCGCTAGGTGAGCAATGCAGAAAAAGATAGCCGCCACAAATAATTTTAGATTTACTTTTTTCATAATGATC
>JBCCJE010000762.1:0-3342 GCA_039027925.1 Bacteroidota bacterium | reverse complement strand
GGTGTAAATAATGTCAAGAAATGCGAAGCACTCCGTCTCACTTCCAATCTTTTTGTAGGAAATGGCATTTTTGACTACCAAGAGTTTCGTTCAGATTTACCTTTGGAGGAATTAGAAGATTACGCCGAAGCCTTAGATCCCAACAGTACGGATAATTTTTCAACGGAAATTAATCTCAATATTGATAAAACGTGGGCAAGTCAGTACTTTAACCGAACAAGACTTTCCCGTGAAAAAGTGGATGCAGCGGTGACGGTCAGTAACTCAGACGCTAACCAACTGAGAAGTATGTTTGGATTAAATCTTCAAGGAAGTACCGTAAGTACGGATGCTGATGTTTTTTTACATCACATGGATTTACAGGCGGTAGTCCAACTAGGGCAAGTCCCTTTTGAGGGTAAAGGTTGTTCACAAAAAAACATGTGAAATAATAGGATGGCTGGCACTACCTCTCTAATGCCTCATCTTTTATCATTTAAAAAGTAAAGTAGTTTTAAAATTTGGTTAAAATAGATGCTAAGGTTAGAGATATTGTGAATATTGCATTTATTTTGTTTTTCTAATCTTAGAATCAAAAAATTATTGACATGAAAAAATTACTTTTCTTTTTGTTAGCGGGCACATTGATGTTCATGTCCTGCAAAAATGACGACGACAATGATGGCCGAGTAGAATTAAGGTACGATGATCCCAACGAGACCGCCCCACCACTTCCCGCTGGAACGTTTGACGCTGGTGTTCGTTTTCCTCGAAATATTGTAAATAATTATATTGGTCAAAATCTGACGGAAGTAGATTTTTACATTCAACAACGCCCTACCGATTGCGTCGTTTTGGTTTACGGAGAAGGCACGGCAGAATCTCCCGGTAGTTTACTTTATTCTAAAAATGTTTCTAGCGAGGTCTCTGCCAATTCCTGGAATCTTCATACCCTAGATACTCCAATAGCCCTTCAAGATGAAGATATTTGGATAGTGGTACGGCTTATCCACAATGCCAATACTTCGAGTATCGGTTGTGATAACGGCCCCGCTACTACCAATGGAGATTGGATGCTGGGAGAAAATGAAAATGAGTGGAGGACTTACCGATCCCTCACGAATGGTCAGGTAAGTGTCAATTGGAATATCCGTGGCTATCTGACGCCACAGTAAAATATCTATTGATGAATATCCTAGCTCTAAAAAATAAATTACTGCTGCTGATTAGTTGTTGCACTTGCTTCCATGCAGGAATGGCGCAAACCATGACAGACGTGACTACTTCCGCTGGCATCAACCAATATACCTCCGAGCAGCGATTCGGTACTGGTGCTTCTTGTTTTGATATCAACGGTGATGGCTGGTCGGATCTACACGTGTCAACTGCTTTTGGCGAAAGTGATTTTATTTATCTCAATAATGCAGGACAGGGTTTTATGGAGGTATCCAACGCCGTTGGTTTAGAGTTAACTGGCGGCTCGGTGGCTTCACTTTGGTTGGATTATGATGGAGATCAGTTGGTGGATTTGTTGGTGATGAACTCCTGCAATGAGGTTGATTCTTGTAGCGGTAAAAACCTACAACTATTTAAACAAGCTACCGACGGTCAGTTTAGCGAAGTGACCGAACAGGCAGGGCTAGATATTTTTTCCAATGATCATCTCGATATGATTAAAGGTGGACTTGCGGCGGGAGATTTGAATTTGGATGGATACTTGGACATCGTGCTGACGCACTGGGGAAATGGGGAAATATTTGTTTTCAAAAATAACCGCGCGGGTGGCTTCGAGGAGTTGGGTACGGAAATAGGCATTGTGGGTACTTTCGAAAATTTCTTTCAACCCCTGATGTGGGATGTGGATACGGACGGCGATCTTGATTTGTACGTCAATGTGGATAGCTATAAAAATAGGCTATTCCTTAACAATGACTTTACATTTTTTGAAAATGCCATTGACTATACACTGATTGCGGATAATAATGAGATGGGCATTGCCATCGGCGATTTTAACAACGACGAACGATTCGATGTATTTATGACCAATATTGACTACGAATCCCTCTTTAATATTCCTACGGGTAACTACAACGTTTTGTACAAAGGAATTGATCTGGCAGGGAATGTTGCTTTTGCCAACGTCTCCAACCTGATGGGCGTAGGCAGAAGTGGCTGGGGTTGGGGCACTACTTTTATGGATGTTGACAACGACGGTTTTCAGGATCTGGCGGCTACCAACGGCGTGGATAATAATGGAGATTTATCCAAGTTTTGGTTAAATCAGAGCGGTAACTCCTTCTTGGATATTTCGGATAATATTGGTTTTAATGATGATTTGGATGCCAAAAGCTTGATCGCATTGGATTACAACCACGATGGTCTTTTGGATATGCTGCAGACTAGCACAACGCATGTGAACGAAAATACTTCAATCAGATTACTGAAAAATGAATGTTCGACCTGCGGCAATTTTATTACCATTCGACCGAGGATGGAAGGGGCGAATCACTTCGCTATCGGCGCCACCGTAAAAGTGAAAGCAGGTACTCAAAGTATGATGCGATTGATTACCGCAGGATCGAGCTATCTGGCGCAAGAACCTGCAGAAGCGCATTTTGGGGTGGGGAGTGCGACGACTATTGATGAAATAAAAATCATTTGGCCGGGTGGGGCGGAATCTATCATCGAAAATATTGCTGCCAATCAAATCATCGAAATTACCGATACAGAAATCTTGCATACTCCTCGATTTACATTGGGAGAAAAAAACGGAGACTTGATCGAACTGGCTTGGAATCACATCAGTTCTACGGAAACACACTTTGAAATAGAAACGGCTACCGATGTTGATTTTTCGAATGCGACTACTTACGAAGTACCCGCTGGAACGGAAGCCTTCGATTTTCAAGATGGTTTCAGCGGAATCATTTTTATCAGAATACGAGCGAAGAACGCACAATTGGTCTCCGATTGGTCATCGGTATTAGCCCTCGGTACGGTCAATCTGACTGATCCTAACTGGAAAGCGACTCAGCCGATATTTCCAAATCCTGCCTCCTCGGAAATTTTCTTACCCATAAAAACCCAACAGGTAGAAGTGCTAGATGGACTCGGAAAAAGATTTACGATTGAGCGTGGATTGTCCGACGGAAAATTCAACGTGGCTCACCTTCCTTCGGGAATTTATTTTGTCATCGGAATAGATAAAAAAGGAAGTAGAGAAGTGTTTCGATTTGTAAAAATCTAAGAGAGGAAGTTTTCTTTGCTGGATAAATATTTCTTCTTTAAAGTATTGCGCTGCTTGAAATGAACAGCTATTCGAGGAGAATAAAAATAGCTTTACTTGTAATGTTTTAATTGACC
>JBCCJE010000761.1:0-3342 GCA_039027925.1 Bacteroidota bacterium | reverse complement strand
TTGAGAATGGAACACTTGTTATTAATGGTAATACTATTGAAGCTATAGGTAAGGCTTCTGATATTACAATTCCTTCTGATGCTAAAGTGTATGATGTTTCAGGAAAAACGATTATGCCTGGTATTGTGGATGCACATGCACATATTGGAGGATTTCGTTCAGGCTGCGGCCTTGTACCCTTATGGTCATCCTTATTCTTGGTTGACTATTGGAAAATTAGAAGACCTTGACCGAGTGAACGTAGAGGATTTGAAGAAATTCTTTATGAGATGGTATGGGCCCAACAATGCGACCTTGACCATAGGTGGCGATGTCAATCCTAAGGAAGTCGTCAAAATGGTGGAAAAATACTTCGGTGTTATTCCGAGAGGACCAAAGGTAAAGGCTATGAAGTTGGATCCCGTAAAATTGGATAAAACCAGATACGTATCTTACGTGGATAAAAATATCCGTTTTCCAGCCATTGTGTACGCTTACCCAACTGTACCTAGATTTCACCCCGACGAAGCACCGCTAGATTGTTTAGCCGAAATCCTAGGACAGGGTAAGAGTAGTTATTTCTACAAAGAATTTGTAAAAACCAGAAAAGCGATTCAAGGTTCTGCGTCTCACCCCGCAAGTGAATTATCGGGAGAATTTTCCATGTTTGTTTTGCCTTTCCCCGGTCAAACACTTAGTGATTTTGACAAAGCCGTAGAGCAAATTCTAAAAGACTTTGCTGCCAACGGAGTGAAAGATGCCGACATCGAAAAATTCAAATCTAACTTTGAGTCCAACTCCATCAACGGCTTAGCAAGTGTGAGTGGAAAAGTTTCTCAACTAGCTAGTTTCCAAACTTTCAAGGGAAATCCAAATGGAATCAAAGAAGATTTGGAAAGATACATGAGCATCACGAAGGAGGATGTGATGAGAGTATTCAAAAAATACATCCAAGACAAACCAAAGGTAGTAGTGAGTATTTTGGCAAGTGAAGAGATGGAACCTGCACAACCTGACAATTACGAGATTCCTACTTCTGGTAAAAATCCATTTCCCACTACTGACTATTCGGGGCTGACTTATACGAAACCTACTGGTGACAAATTTGACAGAAGCAAGCGTCCACCACTTGGCCCTAATCCCGTAGTGAAGGTGCCCGAATTTTGGGAGACGACCTTTAAGAATGGTATCAAAGTGATCGGTACCAACTCCAATGAGATTCCTACCGTCTCTATCCAATTGACCATCAACGGAGGTCACAAGTTGGATGCGCACGACAAATCAAAAGCTGGTTTGGCTTCCTTAACGGCTAGCCTGCTGAACGAGGCAACCGAAAATTACTCTGCCGAAGAGATTCAAGAGAAGTTAAGAAAACTGGGCAGCAGTATCGGCATATCTGCCTCCCGAGGACAGACGACCATGTTCATCAGTGCTTTGAAAAAGAACTTAAAGCCCACGCTAGAATTGGCGGAGGAGATTTTGATGCGGCCCAAATTTGCGCAAGAAGATTTTGACCGAGCCGTCAAACAACAACTGGAAGGCATCAAGAGTAGCCGAAAAAATCCAAGAGCTATTGCTGGTCAAGCGTACGATAGATTATTGTACGGCAAAGATCACATCTACGCTATTCCTACGAGCGGAGACGAAACATCCGTTGCAAAAATCACCTTGGAAGACGTGACATCTTTTTACCAAAAATATTACTCACCTAGTGTGTCCGAGTTAGTCGTGGTCGGTGATGTTTCCAAAAAAGAAGTCATGCCACACCTGCAATTTTTGAAAGATTGGAAATCCAAGAGAGTGAATATTCCATCTGCTGAAATCAAGGATAAACCCGAAAAAACAAAAATCTACATCGTGGACAAAACGGATGCACCGCAGTCCGAAATCCGCATTGGATATTTGACAGATCTGAAATACGACGTGGATGGCGATTACTACAAATCCTACTTGATGAATTTCCCATTAGGTGGTGCTTTCAATAGTCGTATCAACTTGAACCTGCGTGAAGATAAAGGCTGGACTTACGGGGCACGATCTTACTTCTCTTCCGACGAGGAGGTGGGGTCTTACACCGCAAGTGCGGGGGTAAAAGCTACGGCTACCGATAGTAGTGTCGTAGAGTTTATCAAGGAAATCAAAGATTACCAGCAAAACGGAATTACCGAAGATGAGCTAGCATTTATGAAAAGTGCCATCGGTCAGCGAGACGCTAGAAACTACGAGACGCCAAGACAAAAAGCTGGGTTTCTGAGAAGGATTGTTCACTACGGATTGGATCGTTCTTTTGTTGATAAACAAACGGAAATCGTTAAAAATATCACTAAGGAAGAACTGGATGGTCTAGCCAAAAAATACCTCCAACCCGAGAATATGTACATCCTCGTAGTAGGTGACGAGGCATCCGTACGACCTAAGTTGGAAAAATTGGGCTACGAAATTGTAGTGCTCGACGCAAGTGGAGAAGTGAAAGTGACGAAGCCTTAAATTTTTATTTCTTTCTTGTAAGTTAGCGCAGTTATCATGTTGGTGGTAACTGCGCTTTTTGCTTTACGTTTGCTCAATATGAAAATAACTTTTATCCAAACTGGAGGCACTATTGATAAAGATTATCCCAAGACGATGAAGGGGTATGCTTTTGAATTTGGAGTACCCGCCACGCAACGCATCTTGGAGAAAATCCATCCGCCTTTCGATTATAACATCATAACTGCATTTCAAAAAGACAGCTTAGCAATCACCGACGACGATCGTCAAGAGCTAGTAGATTTGATTTTAAAACAAGATACTTCCAACATCATCATCACTCACGGTACGGATACTTTAGTAATGTCTGCACGTTTTATTTTTTCCCAAATAAAAAATAAGGTAATCGTACTCACGGGAGCAATGCGTCCAGAAAGATTTACCAACTCAGATGCAGACCTCAACCTTGGGGGTGCTATCGTAGCTGTCCAAACTTTACCGAATGGGGTGTATATTGTTATGAATGGCATCGTTGCCGCTTTCGATAAGATTCAACGGAACTTGGAGACGGGGCAATTTTATTAGTAAATCTTAGTTTGACATTTACTTTAGTTACCCAAGTTCTGCTTGTAGTCTCTAGTAATTCAAAACCACCAGAATATACTTTTACAAGCCGAGGAAAATAAGGGAGTATTGCGAATGGAGTCCGAAGTGGATAGACACTTTTATTGTATTATTTTGATAATTAGTCAATCAGGTAATTTAGCTCAACTGCTTTTCCAATTAAATTAATTTTCCAAGGAGTAGCAGCGTTTATTTTTTTCCTTAGTTCGATTGCTCCATAATCAAAGGGAATTTCTGTGATTGTATAACCCAAACATTTAATTATTTTTTTAT
>JBCCJE010000760.1:0-3344 GCA_039027925.1 Bacteroidota bacterium | reverse complement strand
TAAGAATTATGGGTGTACAAAGTTTTTTAGTTTAGATATTTCTTCGTTAATGATAAATTCAATTTTGAGAAATGGAGTCGGTGCTACGTACCTTCTGTTGATCTATCATCATATTTTTCTACAAATGGAGTTGGTCTTACAGACCTTTAATTAATGTGCTGAAATCGAATTAGGCCTAGTAAGGCCGACTCCGTTTGTAGAAAATAGCTGATTACAACACCACACGAGGTACGTAGTACCGACCCCGTTAGTCTGAATTCGCTATCAAATACCAACAAAAAACACTTTCCCCAAAACTTCAAAAAACTTTGTACATCCCTAATTAAAAATAAAAAATTAAGCCCGTCCTAGAACTTTGGGAGATGGTCTTTGTCTTTGATTTAGAGGAATAGGAAAATTGTGAATGTTTATTTTCTCTTGTCCCTTTGCTCTCCTCTCACCTCCCTCCTCTACTTAAAAGTTCGATTTTTTCCTTTATTGACTTCTACTATTCCCTTGGTTGCTTTGTCCGAACCTTTTTTCATTTTTCCCGAAATTAATTCTAGCATCAGTTTGGTTGCCGCCATAGCTTCCTCACTCTCTTCGGGATCGTCAATGATGAACACATTGGTTCTACCAGCGAAGCGTTCGGGGTGGTAAGGATTATCGGTTTGTTTTTCTTGTTGGAAAATAAAGAAAGCTCCTAACAATATAATTCCGATGGCAGCTACAGTTTGGATTCCCCTTGCCCAACTCAGTTGTCTGACTTTCGCTGAAGGTTGTTCTTTTTCTAGTTGCGCTAGTAATTTTGCTTCGAAGCCGTCGCTAATCATCACATCTTGTTCGTCCTTGAGATATTGAAATAGCGGCGTAAATTGTCGGTGTTCCGTTGCTACATTTTCTTGGTTAAAATATTGTTTGAGGGTTGCTTCTTCCTGAAGTGAGGTTTCCCCTTCCCAATACTTTTCTAGTAGGTGATTAATATTTTTATAGTCCATATGATTCGGAATTGATTAGTTGACTTTTGATAAATTTTCGAGCCCTGAAGAGGTAAACTTTTACTTGGTTCATCGGAATCTGAAGTTGCTCCTCAATTTCCTTGTAACTCATGCCTTCAATGTCTCTTAGCTGCATGACGTCCCGTTGCTTAGGGGGAAGGGAGTTGATGAGGTGCTTGATTCGAGTCATGGTGTCTTGTGATTCTGCTACCCGATGAGGATTATAATGATCCGTCGAAATATCAAATCCCTCCGGAATAATCCCCATTTTGAAATGTTTACTTCTCGTTTTATCTATGGATAAATTTTTCGTCATTCTCACACACCAAGCCTCTAAATTGGAATACTCGTGCAATTTTTCTCGCTGATTCCAGAGCTTAATCATGACCTCCTGTACCACATCCTCAGCTTCGGCAGCGTTGCCCACTATACGCAGTGCAAAGCGGTATAGCTTGTTTTTGTAAGGTAGAATATCCGATGTAAATTGTTTTATATCCATATCACACCAACAAGACGAAGTGGTTTTTTGATATGTTACAGGGAAGAATTATTTTTTTTGGAAAAAATAAAAAAGGGAAGATTGCTTACCAGTTGATGGCTTCGGGGGCTTGATCGAATAGGGATTGTAATGTGGGAATAAAAGTTCGAAATCTTTTCATCTCGTGCCAAACAGTACTGTGATTCTCCTCTTTTATTCCTTCTATCAATTCATCCAAGTCAGTTTGATTTGCACCTTGATCTCTCTGCTAAATATATTCACTCAAGCGGGCTCTAAAAGATCTAAAAGCATTTCTTCTCGCTCGAACCAAATATTCCCTATCATTTAGCCTGAGTACATCAATGGTATATTGAGCACGAATGAAACCTTCATCACCTTCGTTCAAATGAATTGCAGGAACAAATCTAAACGTATCAATAATGTCTAACTCAATTAAAGTAGTGGGGTTTTCAATACGTGGGTCAATTAAGGCGATTTGATGATTTGGAGGAGGGCTAAACACATAACCATCTGGAACAGGTCGAGGAGGCGTAATATCTATGAGCATCCCTTGAGGATTTATCAAAGCAAATTTATTATTCTTAGGTCCGTTACAAGGCCCACAAGCATACAAATAATTTCCCCAAACAAAAGTTCTATCGGGATAAATGTCTTTCGGATAAATGTGTTCGATTTCATCAGCGTAGGAATCTTCACAATAGTTACACCTGTAAATGTTATTTGACATCAATCGAAGTTTTTCCTTGATTTCGTCAAAGGTTTTGTTGGATTTTCCCCAAGTTGCTTTTGCCTTTTTCATTTGGGCTTCATAGTCGGGTTCATCGTCAATGGCGCTTTGCCATCTTCTCATATATCCGTCGGAGCGGCGAGTTAAAGTTATATTAGTAGGAAGAGGAAGCATAGATTAATCTTCGGATGGTAAAATACTTTTGAGTTTTTTCAGTTCTTCTTTTTCTTCGGTGGTGGCTACACCTCTGATTGATTTTAGATTTAACTTTGCCATTTTATTCAGCATCTCTTTTGACTTTTCAGATCTTTCTATGGTGTCTAGTCCAAAATTATCTGTTCCGATGGCATCTATAATGTTACCATACACCATTCGGTTAAACTCTTGTCCTTCTACCTGATGTGATAATTTACCTGTTTTAAAATGTTCGATTTTCCAAATGGAGCCATTATCGGCACTTTGGCAAATAATTGGACTATGGGTAGAGACGATGAACTGCATCTGAGGAAAATAGCTTTTAAACCATTCTCCTATTTTTGATTGCCATTGGGGGTGCAGATGAATATCTACTTCATCAATCATAATTACTCCGTTGGCAATGATTACTTGTTTATTATTTTGTTTGACAAGGACTTTATTGAGATCAAAACTCTTATTGATTTGTCGCAGTATTTCAATTGCAATAGAAAAGATAGATTGGTAGCCATCACTCAATGCACCTATTTCGATGTTTTTATTTTCTCCATCAATAAAAAAAATACCCTCATGGTTTACTGCTTCAATTTTTACATTGTTGGGAAGTAGTTCAGAGTGGTTGATAAACTCGATTACTGCATCAAAAGCGTTTGTTCTATCAGGAGTATTGAGTTGTTCAAACTTCAAATCTTTTAACCAATCTATGGCACTTGTTAAATTATAAGAAGCATCAAATAGGGTAATATGATTTTCTAAATTACCATCCGAAAAACTACTGATTTCTTTGGTGTCTTTATCTCCTAGTCTTCTGAAGGGGCCAAAAGCCGAACTGTACCATCCGTGGGTAGGAACTGGATACATTCTTTTAATTTTTCCATTGGATTTAAAAGTGAACTCTAAATTTCCCGATGTATCTATTTTTAAAACGTAGGTAACAGTATGGTTA
>JBCCJE010000759.1:0-3344 GCA_039027925.1 Bacteroidota bacterium | reverse complement strand
GCTTGCTCCAGCTCTTTTTTAAGACCCTTTTTTTGTTTTTCGCCGATGTTCCACTCGTTGGTCATACTATATTTTATTAGAAGGTTTTTTAGTTATTTTTCCAAAGAAAAATCCTAGTAAAAATGCTATAATGATAAGTCCTACTGTTAAAAATTTTTCGATCATAGATTGTTCATTTTTTAATCATTCATTTCTCAGATCACTTCACCCATTCTTCGGGGTTTTGTCTTTCCTTGTCTTTCCACACTTCGAAGTGTACTTCCGAAACATTCGACTTTCTGTTGATGGCAACCACTCCAATTTTTTGTCTCGTACCAACTTGATCGCCTTTTTTGACGGAGACTTTTTCCAGATTAGAGTAAACGGTGTAGTATCCTCCGTGCTGAATAATCAACATATTTTGGTAGCCAGGAATGAATTGTTTGCTAACGACCTTGCCTTCAAATATGGCAAAGACTTCGGCACTCCGTTCGGTTCTAATGTCTATTCCATTATTGGTGATTTGAATACTTGGAAGTGTGGGGTGCGGTTGTTTTCCGAATCGCTTGGTGATGATTCCATCTTTTACAGGCATGGGCAGGCGACCTTTATTTTTTTTAAAATCCCCAGAAAGGCGAGATAATTTTAACGCATCGTCCGTTGTTGGTTTTTTATTTAAAGGCTCATTTTTTTTATCAGGTTTTTTTGATCGTTCTTTTTTTCGACGGGTAGCCATGTCTTTGCGAATCGCTTTTTCGATGGCAGTATTTAATCCTTCGTGATCAGCCCGTTGTTTTTTTAGTTCTTTTTTTAGGCGACTTTCGTCTCGCTTGAGCGAGCGCAGCAACTTACTTTTGTCACCTAGCTCGGCGTTGAGGATTACTGCTTGCTGCTCGACCGACAGGATTAACTTTTCTTTTTCAAATTTAGTTCGTTCCAACTGATCTTTTTTCTCCGTCAGTGTAGCTTTGGTTTCTCGGATGAGTTGTGCTTGTTTTTTTCGGTACTGATCGTACTGCTTCAAATATTGCCACCTGCGAAATCCTTGGTTGACACTTTCTGCTGAAAATATAAATGTAATTGTATTGTTATTTTTCTTGCGTCGGTAAGCCTGTCGGAGTAGTTCGCCGTATTCTTTTTCTAATCGCTCGATGTCCTCGGTCAAGGCATTCACCACACTCGTTGCCCGCTCGATGCTCAAATCCGTAAAGTCAATCTCCTCCCTGATCGTACTGACCAACTCTTCTCTTTTTTGAATTTGATTGCGCAGGGCGATAAAACGGTCGAGGGCGGCGGCTTTACTTTTAGTGGTCTTGTTGAGTAAGTTGGAGGTGAGTTCAATTTCTTTGATTAACTTCCGGCGACGCTCTTCGAGGTCTTTGCGTACCTGAGCATGCGATAAGTTGAAAGCAAAAATGCCAAGGAAAAAAATGAAAAGTAGTTTTCTAGTCAAGCAGGAGGACGCATTTCCCTTGCTCGTGGTAGGGGTGGATGGTTCTAACTTTGGTGAAGTTCTACTGTTAAATTTTTGCATACGATTTGCGAGCTTGCAGTATGCCTCTCCCCCGCTGGCGGGGGCTGGGGGGTGGAATTCAAAATCGGACAAAGAGCAAAATCGTGTATTCCACCCCCCAGCCCCCGCCAGCGGGGGAGAGGCATACTGCAAGCTCGCAAATCGTGTGCAAAAAACAGTACAAAAAGCCTGTGAATACATATCAAATACCCTTACCCTCGTAAAGGGGAATATGCTCTGCTTGATAGATAAGAAATTTACTGATGAAGGTTGCTTCTTGCTGTTAAAAAGGAAGGCTACAAATGCGGGGATGCAATTGCTAATCAACTCTTTTATATCTTTTTGGAATATCAAACTTGATGCTCTTGGGTTCGTTAATTTCTACACTCGATAACTTAATGTCTAGGTCTGGAGCATTCATATTTTTTCCAGACAAATTAAGATTACGAAAATACGAAAAATTCTGCTGATCGTCTAGCTGTTTGTAATTGTCAAAGGTCATATCAAAAATGCGGTCATTACGAATGTCTGTAAAAGTCATCTTAGACAACTGATAAGTTAATCCATTCATCCAATATTCTGCGCGTACGTTATCTTTTTCAACAAACAATCGGTACTGACTATCCGAGATTTCGGAATCGGGTTTTACGTTGGAAAGGTACAGGACGTTGCCTAAAATGATACTTTGAATCGCCGCAAAACTGGAAGGTAAATTATAATCGCTTTCGAAAAAATCTAATCCTCTGATTGTGTATTCCTTTGCCCTTCGATTGATGACATAAATTGAATCCGTAGTAATCTGCGCCCGTACCGCTTCCACACCTGCTTTTTTTACCACAAACCACAGCACGCTATCTTTTCGCATTCGCATAAAAACCGTGGCTTTTACTTTCTCGTTGTCGTCGCGGTAGTTGAGTTTTCCCTTGGCACTCATCCACTCTGCATTGACTTTATTTTTATCCAATGCTTTTTGTAAAAACTTAGTGGACTTCTTCGGTAGCGGATCTTGGGCAGTTGGGAGTTGATTTTTTTTACTTTTACAACTCCCCGTCAGGACAGCAACAAAGATGATAAAGATCGAAATTTTCAGCAAGCTATTCATCGGTATTTATTTTTCCAAAAAAAACGAGTATCAAGAAAAAGGTATTTTCCGTTCTAAGTTTGACCTTACTGCTTTTTCATTTTTTAAGAGGGGTCTAGTCCTCCCTAAAATGAATATTTTGTGTTGATTATTAGCTATTTACATAACTTAGAAAGTACACACTATCAAATTTCTTGTAACTATTAATAACGAGTATTTAAAGCCCTTATTAGTAAGGGATTTCAAGAAAGTTGAAAACTTAATAGGACTAAGTTTTTAAGAAATTCCACAAGTATAAAAAGTAGTAAAGTCAAGCTTATCTGGACTTTAGCATTTTACTAAAGTCAGAAAATAAGAAAATCCCAATAGTTGAGTAAATTTGAATTGACTAAAACTCAAATTTATGTTTACTCTACCTCCAGAATTCTCGAAGCTAATATCGGAATTTGCTCCGTTATTTAGCAATCAAGTCTTTGAACATACGAAAGTTTTATTAGTTGGCTGCCTATTAGTAATTGGTCGCCGAATATTAAAGGCTAATAGTTGTGGCGAAGCCCGACGATTAGCCTTTAATGTTCTGTGCCATCAATAATTATTTCTATAATCGGGTCAGAGTACGCTTTCATGTTCTCTGGTGTAACAGACTCTCTGATAGGAAGTACATTTTCCTCTCGCCTTGCGTCTCTGTGCCCGGCTCCTCGTCGGCGTGGCTCGCATCTACTATCGCAAAGCTTCGTACTTGGCTTCGGACTGCGCCGAGGCAATGATCCG
>JBCCJE010000758.1:0-3361 GCA_039027925.1 Bacteroidota bacterium | reverse complement strand
TTTTCATCCCACATTCTGTAGGAGAAACCATAGGCATAACTAATCAAAATCTTATTCGTTTTAAGTTATCTGAAACAAGAATCGCAATTAACCAAAATAGCTTACCTTTTCTTTCTTATGGTGCTTACTTGAGTATTGGTAAAAATGTAAATAAAAAAATTAGAGGGGAGTTTAGAATGAATTATACCTACTCCAATAATTCTCCTGTAAAGGGAACGTATTCATTATTTGGAAAAGATGAAACATTGACAGGAAGCTTTGAGAAAAAGTTTAGATACTTTGGAATTGAATTCGTAATTAAAAAATCACTAAAACTGCGGTAGGCTCGCCATCAAATAATTCCTCAATGGCATTTCCATCATTTTTCCGGAGGCATCGAGCAACTCAATGTAGAGTCTGTAAATGTCTTGTTTTATTCTAAACTGCTCCAGCTCTTTGGCGAAGCGATTCCCCCGTAGTTGGAGTAGGGCAAGCGGAGATACCCCCGCAATTTTTTGATACTGTTTCAAGACCTCCTCGGCTTGGTTGTCTTCCAGTTGACTGCCCAACAACTCGTACAACCGAAATTGATTTTCTATCTCCGTACGGATTTGTGCCATCTGATTTTTGAGTGCTCGCTGCAGTTCCTCGTACTTCGCCTTCTCGTCAATTTTTTCGTATTCCAGCGCAATCAAATCATCCTCTTGCTGATTTCTCACGGGAATCCTTAATCCCAAGCCAAGCGTAAAACTTTGGCGAAAACCACTATCGTCTGTACCCCCTATCCTAGCTTGAAAAAACTCCCAAGAGTTTTCCTCTCTCGCTCTCCTGATCGCTTGTTCTCGAGTGGCTAGCGCAATGTTCAGATTTCTTTTGATCAAGGAAGCGTGATTGATGGAGGGATCTTGTGGCACGGAGCGCACTACTCGCATAACCTCCTCAATATCAATGAGTTGTAGGTCATTTTCGCTTAGCGTCCCTAATTGATTGGTCCACCGTAAGATTTGCGCTTCGTTCTCGGCGATGGAATTTTCCAGTCGTAAAATATCCCGCTCAGCGCTGTGCAGTTCATCTTCCGCATCAATCAAATCTAGGATGTCAAATTTGGGCAACTGTACACTTTTTTTCAACACTACCAACCGATCTTCGAGGATTAGTTTTTCCTCATTTTTAGCTGCCAGCAGTTGCTTAAAGTACATGCCCTCCATGATGCCGACGTATCGCTCCTTTAGTAATTCGTTGAGCAGAATTTGCTCCTCAATACTTTTTAATTCTATTTGCGCTTGGTTAAAATTAGCCTGTGCCCTTTGCTGATCCTTCGTATGAAATCTTGCGCGGAGGGCATACTCCTGTTCCGATACTTGGAAGTCATTGGTCTCCGTCCGAAATTCTAACTCATCCATCAGCGGCAGCTTTGGATTATTTTCCCTCAAAAAATCTACGCGTCCTCGCTGCAATTCTAGGAGGTATTGATCTTTAGCCGACGCTAGAATTTCGGAAGTGGAGAGTTCCGTTTGAGCATTTAGTAGTAATGCATTTACAAAAAATAAAATAAAAATAAATTGGTAGCGGCGAGATTTTAGCTTCATTCTTTTTCCGTAATTACTTTGTTATTTTGCTTTTCGTTTTTATCCAAGTTGGCATTAAAAAAACCTACTGATTCGGCTTCGTCCCCGATCAAACTCAGCATGACTTTTTCCTTTTGCAAAAAATGGTTAGACGGAGGAATAGCAATGAGCACTTCCCGACCGTAGGTTTTTAGTTCGGGCGTTTTGCGTAGTCGTTCGGGTATCTCTACGATCCTCGAACCCAACCCCGTAACAATACCTTGACATTTGTGTTCGGGATGTTGGGAAGAAACCGCTTCGAGGGTATCACCGACCGCAACTTGTAGGATCAAATTCTCGTGAACGAAGCCCTTGACCATCGTCGGATTTTGTTCGTAGAAAGAAATCAAAGTTCGAAAGGAGGAGATATTTTCTTTTTCCTTGACGTAGATATTTCCGATCAAACCATCCTTGGGCGCATAGATAGAAAGTTTCTCTTTTTCGGCGAAGTAGTATTCTTTCTCTTTTTGGAGTCTTCTGATTTGTACCCGTTTAGGATTGTTGGAGGCGTTCAGTTCTTCTTCTAGTCGGTCAATTTGAAGTTCCATCGGCCGCACAACCAACGCTAATTCTTTTTTCAAATTATCAATTTTTACTTGGGTAGGATTCACGGTGGGCGCCTCGGAAGTATCAATACTTTTTAGTCCTTCTAGTAAGGATTTATTGATTTCCATTTGGGTTTCCAATTGAATGATCTGCGCATTGATGTCACTCTCCTTGGCTATTTTTTGTGCTTGCAGTCTGTTGATCGTTGATCGTTTATCTGCCTTCCAGATTTCTTCTTCTGTTCTTAGTTTTTCGATAGAAAAATCAATATCTCCCAGTTTTAGTCCAAAACTCGACTGCGTGACTTCGGCGAGGAGTGTCCCTTCTTTTACTTTTTGTCCCGGCGTGATGTAGAGTCGGTTGACCTCCACGGGATGATCGAGATTGATTTCAGTTTCTTTGGTTTCCGCAAACCCATAAAACATGATTGTATGTTTTCCGTACCGTTGATTGAGCTGCCACACCGCAGCAATCACCACAAAAAACAAAAGATAGACTAAATTAAAATGCTTCATTTTTTATTTTTCTGAGTCTAGCAAGTCGGCACTTTGCGAGTAGATTTTTCTCCTACTCATCTCTCTTTCACTAAACTTCTTCAAAAGTATCTTGGATGTTAAATCTTATATTGAACACATCGGGTAGCTCCCGGAGTGCTCTCACAAATTGAATGCCCTCCTCTGCTTTTTTCATTTTTAGTTTGTACTCGTACTCCACCAATTCCCCCTTGGGAATCACGGGTTTGGCTACGACTACGGGAGGAGGTGTTTCGCCTTCCACAGTGTCCTCCGTAGGTAGTGGCGATACTACTTTGGGAGGCTTAGGATTAAAGGTTTTGTATCTTTTGAGCGCAAACCTAAAACTGTGGGCCTCCATCACTTTTTGGATTTCTTCTAGCTTATCGGCATTGTCCAACATTTCAAATTTTAAAATGCCGACCAAATTATTTTTCCTACTAAAAGGAGTAAACCGCAACGCAAAAGCCGTGAAGCAAAAACCAATCGTACCCACAATGGCAATCACAAAACCGTAAACGCCACACGCAATACCCGCCGCCAAGGAAGCAAACATAAAGACAATGTTGCGAGGATTCCGCAAAGTGGTTCGGAAGCGAATGACCGCCAATGCGCCCAACATCCCTAGTCCCCTCGCCACACTATCGCCTATCGCTTGCATGACCGTAGCCGTGACGATAGACAACAATACCAACGCTTGCAAAAAGTGCATCGGCT
>JBCCJE010000757.1:0-3362 GCA_039027925.1 Bacteroidota bacterium | reverse complement strand
CACAAAAGTATTCAATTGACCAAAAGACATTTGGTCAAACTGACTGATCGGTTAGCGCAGGAAAAACAAAGATTGCATCATCTATATCTACCTCACAGCAATGCCTTAACTTTTTTCTATTTTTAAACATAAAAAAAATATAACATGAAATTACGTTTGCTTACCCTCCTTATCCTTATTGGTATCATCAGTTACCCTTGTTTTTCCCAAAAAAAAGTCAAAGGGGATTTTAAGTTCACACTATATAATGGCTACCTCACGAATAAAAATTTTCCTATATTTTTGGAAGAGGAAGTCGAAAAAGAGGAAGTGTTGTTTACCATTGACGGAAACGATGCCACCAGGAAATACAAAGACTTCGAAAGAATAAAACAAGATACTGCCATTACCTTTGTGATGTTTACGGGGGAGTATTCTTATAATTTACGCGATGTGGTGGTTCAAATCGAACAGGATGGCGATAAACTCGTATTGAATCTCAAAGGCGAAACACTAGAGGCGTTCGAAAAATACAATGAGGGTAAAAAAAGGCGATTGGTCATTGACATCGGTGATGGGGTCAAAATAAGAAAATTTGGATTTAGGGTCAACGCCTTTACGATTCCATTCAAGGTGTTTTTGTCCAACCGATCTGAGACACTTGCTAATTTTACCAACAACGTGGAGACCAGCGTAAATGGCGGGGTAACATTGGGTATTTCGAATGATTACTATCTTTTTAGAAAAGGAAGAGACCCGAAATTGACAAACACTTTTGGATTGTTTAGCTACTTTGGACTCAACAGATTGGACCTTAATCACAACAATACGGACTTCGCAATTGAAGACGATACTATCCTGAGTATCAGCTTTGCCCTTGGTGCGCAATTCGGATACCGAAGGTTCAGTACTGGGTTGTTGTTCGGAATAGATGCTCCATTTTCGTCCTTAGGTGAAAATTGGGTATTTCGAAACCGACCTTGGTTAGGGCTTGGGATAGGATATGCACTCTCGGATTAGCCTACATATTCTGCCGTACCATTTTAATATTATCAATAAATACTTCGCCGCTTCCTTCTAGCCGCACATACATTTGTTTGATTCTTTTTAAATCCAACCCAGCGGGAATGGCTGCGAAAGGAACGGTAACCCTTTTCCAAGAAGTCGTATATTTTCCACCTTCCACAAATTCAGGTCGGAGTTCCGTAAAGATTTTTGCTCTCTCGTAATCCTCGAATCCCACTTTGATGGGCAATGTGGTCGCACTTCCGCGCGCCATTTTAAGATCAAACTGAAAGGCAGCCGAGGACTTGATGTTGGTAATATCTACGGGTTGCCATTTGTTCCAAGTCACTCCGAAATCGGTTAGACTACAATTGCCAAGGCTAGTGTCCCATTTTGCGTGGATGGATTTTGTTCCTTCTGAACTTTCTTGATTCGTTAACTTGATTTCCTGACAATCGTCCGAAATCAGCCCCCAGCCATTATTATTGATAAATTGATCGTCGAATATTTGAATGGGCGTTCTGGTAGGATCGGGTAGTTTTTCTTCCATCATCCAAGGCTTTTGGGGTTTTTCCTCATAAAAAACCAACTTGATGTCGTCTAGGTAAAAACTACCGCTTTGTTGCAGTTCGATTTGGAGTTGTTGAATATTCGAAGGATCTAAATTTTCCTTCTCCATTTCAAAAGAATTGAGCGGTACGACTACCCTCTGCCATTCTTCGTCAATGGCCGTTCTTTCGAAATATTTATTGGAGGTGTAGGAAAATCCCATTCCCTTGCTGTAATCAATCAGGGTCAAGACGAAAGGCAATCCAAACGATTTCCCCTTCTGGGTACGCACGTAAAATTGAATCGCTACGTAGTCCATAATGGGAGTGAGGTCTTTGCCAGCCCAGCCATCCCAACCGATGCCGATACCTGCCCATTTGCACCCTGCATTGCCTCTATCCCATGACATTTTGATAGACTCCGCTCCGCTGTAAGCAACTTCGTTGGTGATACTTACATCTTGACAGGCGTCTTTTTCTAGTCCCCAAACATCGGTAGCATCTTCATCGTAAATCCTCGGCTCAACGACCACTTCGAGCACTTCGGGTTTTTTCATTTCGGGAAGGGGTTCTACGCCGTCATACAGGGTTGCTTGCTTAAATTGTACGCAGCTACTGACCAATAAAAAAACCAATAACAATAGAACTACATTTTTATTTGAAAACTTCATTTATCTAGTTTTTAATTTATCAATCTTTCATTCATTCCTAAAGTTCTAGAGGACCGCCGCTGGTGAAGATCATAAAGTCTGCCCCGTAGGCAACTGCCTCGGGCGGATTGGGCTGTTGTGCATCATCCGAAATCATTATCAATCGTAGAGCAACCAATTTTTCTAATTGCTCTTGGGTAATATTTCCCAAAGTACTCATGGGAAAACTAATCTGTCGCCAGCCTACCCAGTCGAGTCTAGTTTCTCCAAAGGGATTAATGACGGCATCAACAGACTCATTGAACACACCATCATCGTCAGTATCCACCGCAAAGTCAACGATTGCTATTCCGTAGGGTCGGCCGTCACTGTAAACGAAAAAATTAAAGTACAAATCTTCGGGAATAGTGGTAGGTACGGGGATATAAGTTTCGCCCGTCACGGAAGCAAGAATTTCGTAAAGTCCTATAAAGAAAGGATCACCCGCTCCATTATTTGTTCCTTCTAAAAATAGGAAAAAATCACCTTCCGCTGCGGGGATATCATCTCTTCTTCCCGTCAGTGCGGAAAATTTAAAATCAAAATTTCGTTGGACTACACCCGGCTGAGCGGTTTCGAAATCTGTCACCAACACGCCCACATCAGCGTAGGATCTAGTTGAAAGTGCTTCGATGGTAGCCGTACCTAAGTAGGAAGGTTCTTCGGGGATAGTCAACACAACGTCGCAAACTTCACTTGTGAAAAATGGTAAATCAGTAGTACCCCCATCCCAAAGTGCAGTAGTCGCATTCAGCGTTCTTTCAAAACCTTCGATGCGCTTTACTGCGCCACTTACTGTACCCGTAATTTCTAAAACCCAATTGACATTTTTGTTAAATTCAGCGGTAAAAAATGCGGTTTCTCCCGCCGCAAAATCTACCGTTGATTGGCTCACCTCTAAATCTTGGAGGACACTAAACGGACCAAACCGATCCACCAAACTTGGACCATCGAAGGTATCCGTCTCGTGGCTACAACCCGAAATCGTGAAAATTAATGCGCCCGTAAATATGATGTTATAGATCAATGATTTTTTCATAATCTTGTTATGTTGCTGATTTTTTGATGATTAAAATTCCATGTTGTACAAAACGAATACTTGATTCAGATTGTAGTCGTTCGGATTGTCTGTGCCCATTTG
>JBCCJE010000756.1:0-3363 GCA_039027925.1 Bacteroidota bacterium | reverse complement strand
TTTTCTAAAATGGCAAGCCTCTCGGGGATTTCTACTTTTTCGTTAATTACTTCTTCTACGATGTCTATAAATTTGGACGGGTGAGCTGTTTCAAGAATAATTCCTCTAGCTTTCGGATTTTTCTTTTGATACTTTTTAAATGCTAAATATCCAACTGCGCCGTGAGGATCAATTATATAGTTGTACTTCTCAAAAACTTCTTTAACGCCTTCTTTGGTCTTCTCATCATTGATACTGTACCCCGAAATTTCTTTTGACATATTGTTCCACGTGAAACTATACAAGTCTTGCATTCTAGCAAAGTTAGAAGGGTTTCCAACATCCATTGCATTTGAGATAGTTTGGATGGATGGCTTAGGATTATAATTGCCTGTACACAAATAATGTGGAACAATATCATTAGCATTACTGGCGGCAACAAAATGAGCTACAGGTAGTCCCATTTTTTTTGCCATCAGACCAGCAGTAATGTTACCGTAATTTCCGCTAGGTACAACAAAGGTTACGGGATTTTCGTAATCATTCAACTGCTTAAAGGCTTCAAAATAATAAAATGATTGAGGGATAAGTCTAGCGATGTTGATTGAATTAGCAGAAGAAAGTCGGATACTTTGATTTAAATCTTGATCTAAAAATGCTTGCTTAACTAATGCTTGACAGTCATCAAAGGTCCCGTCCACTTCTAAGGCAGAAATATTATGACCCAGAGTAGTCAACTGTTTCTCTTGAAGCATACTTACTTTTCCCTTGGGATAAAGGATGACTACTTTGATTCCATCTGTTTTTAAAAAACCAGAGGCCACAGCACCTCCAGTATCCCCAGAGGTAGCAACTAAAATAACCAACTCTTTATCATTTTGGCGATTAAAATAACTCATAATCTGAGCCATAAATCTTGCCCCAAAATCTTTAAAAGCTAGCGATGGACCATGAAATAATTCTAAAATATGAATTCTGTCATCCAAAGACTTTACGGGAGCAGGAAAAGTGATTGCCTTTTCTATAATGTTTTTCAAATCATTTTCTGGAATAGTACTTTGAAATAGGGTAGAACAGACCTCAAAAGCTATTTCCTGAAAAGAATAATTAGAAAGATTTTTTATAAAACTATCTGAGATTTTTGGAAAAACTTCGGGCATAAATAAGCCGTTATCATCAGGCAATCCTTTCATAATCGCTTCTCCGAGTCCTACAAAGCTGGCTGTATTTTTAGTACTGTATAATCTCATTAGAGTTAATTTTACTTGTTAGGTATTAGAATTTGGAAAAAATGAGCCAATGATATTTCAAAAATGGAATTTAAAATTGAATAGCACCTTCTTGATTGATGGGAGAGATAAATAGATCGTTTTGGATTTTATAAGCGGTTAATACTTTTTTCATAGCACTACCAACATTTTCAGCTATCGAAGAGTTAGCACATAACGCAAAAATAGAGGGGCCTGCACCCGAAATACTACAACCTAGCGCATCTTCTGTGAGGGCTGCTTCTTTTACTTCGTAAAAATGGGGAATGAGCGGTGCCCGTTGCGGTTCAATGATTACATCAGTTAAGGATCTTTTGATAAGGTCAAGATCTGAATTTATCAGTCCTAAAATTAAGCCTCCTAAATTTCCTGTTTGCTGGACAGTTTGTTTCAAGCTGACAGTATCACTCAGAATCCCTCTTGCATCCTTAGTTAAAATTTCGACGTGTGGATAGATGACAACTGCTTGTAATCCACGTGGAACATCAATTTTATGTACATCCAAAGTTGCGTTATCTCTAATAAAAGTAATTCCTCCCAAAAGTGAAGGTGCTACATTGTCAGCGTGGTACGCTCCGTCCGCAATTTGTTCGCCTAAAACTGCAAAAGGAAGTAGTTCTCTTTTGCTGAGTGGTCTTCCAAGAATTTCATTAACCGCCATTGCTCCTGCCACAGCGGAAGCAGCGCTAGAGCCAAGTCCGCTTCCAAAGGGCATTTTTTTATGAATCTCGAGTTCTATTCCTTGACTTTCCTCAAGATGTTCCAAAACCTTTTGGGCAGCAAACCCTGCTGTATTTTTTTCTATTTCGTAAGGAATTTTTCCACTTGCACCCGTAATTTTGGTGATCTTCAAACCGGGGTTTTTAGACAATCGAGCTATAATCTCATCTCCCGGTTTTTCCAAAGCAAATCCTAGGATATCATATCCACAAGCGACGTTGGCAACACTTGCAGGAGCAAAAACTTTAATTTCTGATTTTGACATTACGCTAAATAATTTCCTATGGTAATAATTTCAGCAAATACCCCCGCAGCGGTTACTTCTGCTCCTGCGCCTGGTCCTCTGATAACAAGTGGTCTTTCTTTGTATCGATCCGTAGTGAAAACAATCATATTATCACTTCCATTTAAGCCATGAAAAGGATTGGTTTGATCCACGGCAACTAAGTTAATGGAGGCTTCTCCATTTTCAAGTTTGGCAATAAATCTCAAAACTTTATCCTCTTTAGCTGCCTCGGCTCTGAGACTTTCAAAATGATTATCTGCATTTTCCAGTTCTGTAAATAATTTAGAAACATTCTCTGCTTTTTGACACGCTTCTGGTAAGATGGCTTCGATGCTAACATCATCTTGTTCGAGTGTTAATCCTGATTCACGGGCAAGTATAATTAATTTTCTACGTACATCTATACCGTTTAGATCGGTTCTCGGGTCAGGTTCTGTGTATCCTAATTCTTTTGCTTCCTTGACAATTGAGCTGAATTTTTTTCCCTCAACGAATGAGTTAAAAATAAAAGAGAGCGAACCAGAAAGTACGCCTTCTATTTTTAGTATTCGATCCCCACTCTTGATAAGATCATTCAAGGTAGAAATGACTGGAAGTCCCGCCCCAACATTGGTTTCGTATAAAAATTGAACACCACGTTTTTTTGCAATATACTTTAACCGTTGATATTGGAGGTACGCTGATGATGTTGCAATTTTATTGGGAGTGGATATGGATATGCTCGAATCCAATATTTTCTCATAGTGATTAGTAATGGATTGGTTAGCGGTATTATCTACGAAAATGGTATTAGAAAAATTTAGATTTTTCATTTTTTCTATAAAAAGAGAAATATCTGCGGATTCATTGGAATTTAGCAAATCATCTTTCCATGTCTCCACATTAATACCTTTTTTGTTGAATAGCATTTTTCGGCTATTTGAGATACCGATCACTTTTATTTGTAATTGGCTGGTTTCTTTTAAATAAGCATTTTGTTTGTCAATTTGATCTAAAAAATTTTTATATATTAACAGTTCGATGAGATTTCAATCTTCTTTTAAAGTAAGTAGTAACAATAGAAGAAAAGCTTTCCTCACCAGGTTTATTTTTTTAATGAGGATTGTGTTG
>JBCCJE010000755.1:0-3366 GCA_039027925.1 Bacteroidota bacterium | reverse complement strand
ATTTTTGACAGGAGAAAAGACCATTATAGATTTTCAGTCTTACTGAAAAAAGAGACAAGAATCCTTAGCATGCTTTTTCTCCTTCCTGTCAAAAATTCGATTAATAAGAATAGTACGAAGTAGATTGACACCTTCAATCAGCTTTTTTAAAATAACCTAATCAAAATGTCAATCTACGTTTGTACTATTTTTTTGCTTACTATATCGAACCTAATCGGGCACTTACCTAGCGTAGATGCCAATCTTAAACTTACTGAGGATTAATCAACTATGATTACTCTTTGGTGTATTAAACTTTTCTCCGTTCTGAGTAATACGACGTAAGTTCCTCTCGCTAAGTTGCTTGCATCTAGTCTTGCGGAATAGTTGCCTGCATCTCGTTTTGCGTTACGAACTAAAGAAACTACTTTATTTCCATTCAGGTCATACAACCCAAGGTTAATGATTGAAGCTTCTCCTACGGTGTAACTAATGTTAGTGTGATCTTTGAATGGATTTGGTGAAACATCCAACGAATTAGCAAATACCGTTGTATTCTCATCATCGTCATTACTTTCCATCTCATCATCAGTCGCTTTTACTTCTTCGGTAGTATATTGAATCTCATTATTATCTGATCCATCCACAGAGAAGAGAGGAATACTATAATTATTGATCCTTGCGTAAAAGTTAGCTGGGCAGAAAAATCCTGGACCAAAAGTCCAACCAAATTCAGGTGGTGCGAAGAATACTACCGTTTGTGTTGGACTAGACTGAATGGTGGCAGTGGACTCAAAAACACTAGATGGCCTGTAAGTACCTGCTGGAACAACAGCAGCAGGAGCATTAGCTACCACACCACAATCTCTTACATCTCCTTCGATAATCCAATCATTTGGACTACTCAGTAAGATATTCCTTTCTGTCTCTGCATCACAATATCTAAGGTCGTATGCTCCAAGATTTACATTAGGCTGAACCGTTTGCTGCGACCAGAAAATAAGGGTACTATCATAATTCATTGTATCTATACCTGAGAAACTCAACATATTATCCATCGACTGAACGCTAGAAATATCCCAATCCCCAAGGTGATAATTAAATGACTCAGCTGACCGAAACATTTGATCCATTGTAGTCACGCTAGAGGTATTCCAATTATCCAATGAGAAACTAAATGCCGTTGCATCACAGAAAGTACCATACATGGCTGTCGCTCCCGAAGTATTCCAATTATTGATATCTCGGTTAAAGAACACATTACCAAAAAACATTTCTCCGAATCCCCAAACGTTAGCAAGCGTACTTCCTGTTCTTTCCCAATTACTCAATGAACGATTGAACGGTGAAAAAGCAAACATCTGATACATATCCTGAACACTAGAGACGTCCCAATTGCTCACAACTCCATTAAAATCAGTAGCTCTGAATACTGCGGACATATCAGTAACATTTGCTGTATTCCACGAACTTACATCACCATTGAACACCGTACAGCCGTCAAAAATATGAGAAAGGTTGGTAATGCTAGCGGTATTCCAACTCGTCAAATCCGTAGCATTGAATGATATACAATCCTTAAACATATTCTCTAAGTCAGTCACGTTAGAGAAGTCTGGTGCGTCCGTCGCATTGTACTCTAAGGCCGAGCATCCATTGAAGGCATCCAAAAATGATGTCCACGCAATGTTACCCCATTGTTCAATACTCGTTACCCTATCTTTGGATGATCCTGTATTATTGAAAAAGATTCGTGGAAATGTCCCCGTAATAGCTACGTAGTAAGTACCAGCCGTAGAGTAGGTATGGGTTGCATCTCCTGTTTGAGTAGAAGAAGTGTTTCCGTCGCCCCAATCTACATCGTAACTGTAGCCACCACCATCAGTTGGAATTGTAAAGGATTGATTATTTCCAGTAGTGGTAATCCCCATCACAAATCCAGGAGAGTTGTACAGTGCTGCATTTCCCGTAATACTGAAAGTAAATGGGTCTTCATCTGGATCATCACTTGGGATAGTGATGATTGCATCTTTCTGACCCACAGTTGAAGCACTAAAGGTTACCGTCAGATTGGTAGCTCCGTTCGGTCCTACTGTATTCGATACTTGACTGATTGTGAAATCTGTCGTATTATCAATTGTTATAGTTCCCAAATTCAAGTTAGATGTTCCTACATTAAAGATGGGGAAAACATGAACGTGATCAATACCTATTACCTGATCTCCAAAGTCTGTATCATCTGTTATACTTGGAGTGTTATCACCATTTACAATAGATACTAGCGGGCTTCCTCCTCTCACATCAATCTCTGGCTCTCCAAGCCCTGTACCTTGCAAGGTAAAGGTATAAGGAGCTTCGTCCGGATCATCATTAGGAATAGAAAGAACACCAGTCCTGATACCAGCAACAGAAGCCGCAAATGTCACATCAAATGTAGTACTACCTCCTGATGCAACCGTACCTGCTGGTTGACTTATTATTGTAAAATCTGCTGTATTATCAATAGTAACTGTACCAAGCGTTAAATCACCCGATCCTGTATTTAGAATCGTAAACGTATGGGTATGATTCGTAGTAATTGGAAATGATCCGAAATCGGTATCATCTATTGTACTCGGAGTGTTATCACCATTCGAAATTGAATTTGAAGCAACACCACCCTGTACATCAATCTCTGGCTCTGGAAATAAACAAGCTAGTGCAGACCCCGTAATGTTTATTGATCCGTTACCATTAACACAGAAGTTAGTCGAGGTACTTACAACCGCTTTATTAAGCAACCCAGTATTCGTCAAATACGTAGTATCCGCTCTTCCTATTAATGTTCCACTTGTCCACGTAAACGTCCCATTATTCGTAATATCACTCTCTAACCTGTGCGTCTGTACCCCACCTATACTCTGAATCAGTTCCATCGTTCCTTCATTGGTCACATTCGCAAAACCTGTTATCGTATGAGTATTCTGCCCATTATACGTTACCCCTGTAGGTATCGTCATCAAGGGCGATCCCAATCCTGTCAAGGTACTGCCGTTCAAGTGATTGATCACACTAAAATTAGGCGTAAAGCCTGTCGGTGAAGTAATATTGACCGCTCCCGTAATATTCAATGTACCTGTACCATCTCCGAATGTTCCACCTTCAAAAAGGTGACCGCCTCCATCTATTTGTACCAAACCATCTCCCACAAATGCACCTGCGTTCGATAACGAATCATTGAATACCAACCCTACTCCACTATTCACCGTCACCGTACCGCCCGCATCATTTCTAAATGTCGTACTGATCGTCTGATTGCTAGTTCCATTCCGATTTATATTTCCACCACTCTTGTTCGTGATTTTTAAACCACTATAGCCGATTGGATTATTATTTAGGTTAAATACT
>JBCCJE010000754.1:0-3371 GCA_039027925.1 Bacteroidota bacterium | reverse complement strand
TTACCATTGACGGTAGGGCAGGTTATCATATTTATTTTTTAATTCAATCGCTTCATTATTTAGAAAAAGAAGGGAGGTTAGCTTTCATAATGCCTGCCGATACGTGCGAAGGAAGATTTGCAGATAAGTTATGGAAGTGGATAACAAAGCATTATTGTTTGGAGTGTGTCTGTACATTTAAAGAAGGTGCGACTCCATTTCCTGATGTTGATACAAATGCTTTGGTTTTTTTCATTAGAAATAGCAAACCAAAAAATACAATTCAATGGATAGAAGTCTCTGAGGCATATACAGACTGTTTGCTAAATTATGTTAAAAGTGAATTCAAAGAACAGATTTGTGATAGTCTCAATGTAACAAATCGAAATTTGCAAGAGGCTTTAGAAACGGGACTTTCGAGACCGCAAACAGTTAATAAATCAAAATATCAATTGTCCGATTTTGCAAGTGTTATGAGAGGGATTGCAACAGGAGCAAACGACTTTTTCTTCCTAACTAAAGACCAAGTCTCTGATTTTCAAATACCAAATGAATATATAAAAAGAGCAGTAGGAAGAACCAGAGATGTGGAAGGTGATTTGGTTACAGCAGAAACGCTCAAAGAATTAGAAGACAAGAACAGACCTACTTATTTATTAAGTATAGGAAAGGAAAAAACCTCTGAACTACCGAAAATTCTACAGAAATATATCCAAAAGGGAGAAAAGCAAGAGCTTCATCTAAAATCTCTAATCCAACAAAGAAAGCCTTGGTATAAAATGGAAAAGAGAGAAATTCCTCCATTATTGTTTGCTTACCTTGGAAGAAGAAATACAAGGTTCATCAAAAATGAAGCAAATGTTTTACCCTTGACAGGCTTTTTATGTGTTTATCCACACAAAAAAGAAAAGAGTTATATCAATAAATTATGGAAGATTTTAAATCATGAGGATACAATAAAAAATCTTAGATTAGTAGGTAAATCTTATGGTTCAGGAGCAATTAAAGTCGAACCATCCGGTTTAAAAAAATTACCAATACCAGAATATTTAGTGAAGGAATTTCAATTAGAAGCCAAAAACCAAGAACGAAACGGACAACTAAGAATGTTTAAAGAACTTGAGCCTCAAATCAAGTATCAAAAAATACCTTCCTCAAAAAACAAATGAAAAGAAAACTGGACTGACACCACAGTACATTCGGATCATTCCGAGTTCTCGCAAGTGGTTCACTAATCATAAACTAACTTTTGATAATACTCCGCAAAGGTTTTGTAGCCTCTTTGTTTTAATCGAGCGATGGTGACCGTTATTCTCATATTACGATAAGGCATGATAGCAAAAATCCAAAAGACGTTCTGAAAGACTTCTAAGAAGTTATCCTTCCAATCAAAAATTATAGGGCAAACCACTTACGTAAAAAACAAGTGGTTGGTTTGTTTGCACTAATACTCAAACATTGGCAGGAACGGATCTAACGTGACAAAAACCTAGTGCTAACCATCAAAAAATATTAGTGTAGATACCATTAGAATTGATGACTTGAAAAAAGTTTTTTATCATTGCATGAATTTTTTGCTAGACTTTGGAGAAGAATGGAGAAAACCGAGAGCAGACGAAAAAGCAAAATACCTGCTAGTTTTTTTAAAAAAATAAAAATTCCTTAATTCAGGTACTGGTTCATCGCTCCTCCCTGTTCTCTACTCGCTGTTCTCCGTTCCCTTTATCAAAATCTAATTTCTTCACAAAACTGAAATACAATAATCATATGGGAAAAAATAAACTGTATGACTTCGGAATGATTGGTCTTGGCGTGATGGGTAGAAATTTTTTACTCAATGTAGCCGATCACGGTTTTTCTATTGCGGGACTAGATACCAACGAAGAGCAAGCCCAAGCACTAGAGGTAGAAGCAGCAGGAAAAAAAGTACTGAGTACTACCGACATGGAGACCTTTGTCCTATCGCTGAAAAAACCTCGCAAGATTATGTTGCTTGTTCCTGCGGGAAAAGTTGTTGATCTGGTCATCAACGGACTTTTAAAATATGTGGAAAAAGGCGACTTGATTATTGACGGCGGTAACTCCTTTTTTGAGGATACAGATAGGCGATTGGAATATTTAAAAGACAAACAAGTAGAGTTCATGGGAGTTGGCGTATCGGGCGGTGCTAAGGGTGCTCGCTTCGGACCGAGTATCATGCCTGGTGGTACGAAGCGTGCTTACAATAAAGTCAAAAAAATATTGGAAGCAGTAGCCGCCAAGGTAAACGGTGAACCCTGCGTAGCTTACATGGGCAAAGGCTCGGCGGGCAACTACGTCAAAATGGTACACAACGGCATCGAGTACGCCATGATGCAACTCCTAGCCGAGAGCTACGACATTCTGAAAAATATCGGAGGACTGAACAACGATGAACTTCATCAGGCTTATAAAAAATACAATCGAGGTAAACTCAAATCCTTTTTAGTAGAAATCACCGCTGATATTTTTACCCAACAAGACGAGTTGGACAAAGGTATGTTGATTGATAAAATCCTCGATAAAGCTAAACAAAAAGGAACTGGGAAATGGACTTCTCAAAATGCTATGGACTTCGGTATTCCGGTACCGACTATTGATGCTGCCGTGACCATGAGGGGCATTTCTTCCCAAAAGACAGAGAGAGTAGCTGCTGCCAAAATTTTAAAAACAAGGTCTGCGAAAAGCGAAGTGGACAAAGCAACCCTAGTGAAAGAAGTAGGGAATGCCTTGTATTTTGCTTTTGTAACAGCATACGCACAGGGCATGGCACTCCTAGTGGATGCCTCCAAAGAAAAAAATTACGGATTGGATATGGAAGCCACGGCACGTATCTGGCGAGGGGGCTGTATCATCCGAGCAGCGCTGCTAGAGGATATTCGAAAGGCATACTCCGACAATCCCAATCTACCTAACTTGATGGTGGACGCTGCGTTTGCCCGTGGGCTAAAAGCTAATCACAATGCCTTGCGTTCTCTGCTAAAAAAAGCTATTGATGCTGGCATCCCTACGCTGGCTTTTTCTACGGCTCTGGCCTATTTTGATGCTTATCGAAATGCGAGACTTCCCCTCAACTTGGTGCAAGCACAACGGGATTACTTTGGTTCGCACACTTACGAGCGCATTGATCGGGAAGGTATTTTTCATACGGAGTGGGAAGATTAGGAATGGGGAAAGTTAAGATAGGTATCAAATTTCCCAAAACTTTTAGGAAGTTTCAAAGGTTTGAATTATTGATTATCAATTTGTGAATCCGCCTTCCCGCTTTGATAACCCCATAGAGGTGGTACAGCGGAGAGCAAGGGTTGTTAAAGCTGTTTATACTTTCGGGAGTTGGCTTTGACAACCATTGCTCTCCACTGTACCATCTCCAC
>JBCCJE010000753.1:0-3383 GCA_039027925.1 Bacteroidota bacterium | reverse complement strand
GCTATGCTTTACACGTCGTCGCTGAAGATATTGGATTACCCAAAGATGCTTTCGTCGAAGATTGGATTAAACAAGCAATCGCACATCTGAGCAGCAGCGAATCAGTGAACAGTTAACAGTGAACAGTTAACAGCCATATTCCGCAAATGCTCCAATCTGCACACCGTAGCCTACGGGCTCTTGTTTGGAAACATTAAAACGAAAAATACCTCTGCCTTTTTTGATCGAATCATCTACTACAGGAAGGGCAGTACCTACGCTTTCGTCCTTGTAGCGGAGGGCTTCCTTGACCGCCTTGTCGGCATTGACTTTTCCGTAGCCGTATTTTAGGGAATGTCCGTTGGAGTCGTACTCTAGTGGCGAGCCTATTTTGTCGGCAGTTTTGATTAAAATTTCTTTGACTTGGCGTGCCGTCAGATCGGGGTTCACGGAAAGCATCAAAGCGCAAATCCCCGCTACCAAAGGGGTAGAACTCGACGTACCTCCGAAGTGTTTGTACAATCCCGTTTCGCCTCTTGCTTTTCCGTCTCTCCAATATTTGTAAGCCCCCGTTTCCCAACTAACACCTTCGTCCCACCAAGCCCTAGCGGCGATGATGGGCCAGTCTCCGTTGGAGGGAGCGCAAACGGTAACTTCTCTCCCACGGTTAGAGTAATCTGCGTGTTCGTCCTTGCTCGTAGAGGCAGCTACGGCGATGACGTCGGGATGTGCCGAGTAATAGTTCACGTAATCCTTAAAATCATTTCCTACCGCAAAAAGGATGACACAGCCTTTTCCGTTTCTTCCCTTGGTGGCAGCTTCTTTGATGACTTCCTCTTTTACGCCACTCAGGGAAAATGTAGGATCGGTAGTACCCCAGCTACAACTAATTACGTCAGCTCCATTTTTCACACAATACTCAAACATTTGTTCGGTAGCTCGGAGCGAAAAGGAAGTGCCACTCAGCGGCATGAACTTAGCATTGGGTGCTGCACCTACCATTCCTCTTCCGTTGGAGGCAGCTAAAGCCACACTTGCGCAGGGCGTTCCGTGGGTAAATCGAGGATCACCGTGCTGAACCCTCGAAGAATTATTCCACAGATCCCAAGGCTTGTAAACCCTCGATTTTAAATCTGGGTGGGTCAGGTCAAAACCATTGTCCACCACCGCAATCACCACGTCTTGCGAACCCATGTTGCCAATTCTTTTCCAAGCATCTACCACTTTGGAGTCGGCATCTTTTTTTAATCGCCAATTGGCATCCGCTACGAATCCGTAGTTTTTTAAATGCCATTGGTGCTCCAACAATTCGTCTCCCGGCTCCACAAAATCGTACTCTTCCACTTGCGCATCAATATCGGGTTCTGCTACACGGACTAAGGAAAATTGCTCCAACGTGGCGGCTACTTTTAGCGGATTTTTGGATTGGCGAGTTACTTTAGCTACGAGGATTTCTTTTGTTCGTCGCCGTACCAACTCCAGTTTGAACTCATCCAAAGTCAGCATTTGCTCCTCTTCCCCAACACCTTCGTGAAAAGTAATGTAAATTTCGCCCGTGGGCACTAGCATCCGATCACTGCCTTCTGCGTAGTACACGTGAGTACCTACTTCCACGGCATCGTACTCGCGCACTTCGTCCAGTTTGTCGTCAACAGTCTCGCCGTCTTTGCGAAGGCTAACGACATTGAAACCGCCAAGTGAATTATAAATGGAAGATCGAACGAAAGGAGCACCCTTGAAGGTGGCAGGTTGGTTGGTAGAGGGTCTTTTTTTGAGGCCGACTATTTTATTACTTTTTTCGAGTTGGAGTTCTTTTTTTCCAAATCTAACTTTGATGTTGCTCATAATAATGGTGTGTAAGTTTGGTAAGATGCTACTTATTTTTTGAGCAGCGTAAATGCAAAATATTCCAGCATTTCTTCTACCTGACAAAAGTCCTCCCCCTGTACCTTCACGTCCGTAAGGCGTGGCAAATGTTGGGCAAAATAAATATGATTATTCGCCATCTCAAAAAGATTACTGGCTAGCGCGTGAGGATATTTGAAGTCAGGCTGCACTTCTAGGATAACGTCCGCTACCTTCTGCGAAAGTTCTTTGTAGTTCATAAAAAGCCCCTCCCTATTTTCTTTATCAACGGACTTGGTATGATAGGCCTTGGCGCCTTCATCTACCATGATTCGGTGGAGTACACTTTCGTTGACGTAATCTATGGAAGGATTGTCCTTAGAGGCACTCACTAATATTTTGAGGATGATTTTTAATCTGCGCTCGGGGTTTTCGATGTTGAGCGTGTTCACATCAATGAGGTAACTGACCCACTCCCAGTACCAAGATACTAGATAAAGCAATAATTTGTGTTTATTCTCGAAGTAGCGGTAAACTGAGGCTTCGGTGGAAGCCATTCTCTTTGCCAGCTTTTTGAAATTAAATGCTTCAAAGCCAATTTCATCAATTAGCAAAATACTGTTTTTAATTATTCCTTTTCCTAGCGACGTTTCCTGAGGATCTCTTAAATAAAGCTCAGGACTTAAACTGATTTTTATTCCGATAGCCATCGAAGTTCTTCTTTTTTGAGCAAAAGTAAAGAATTATTTGAACAAGTTTTGCATTGAATTGTTCCATTGGGTTATTTTGTCGTGATAGTATCGCTATTGCTCGTAAAAGTTTTATATATTTGTATCGGAAAAAATACTAATCGGATTTGGACATCAAATCCAACTTAAATCAGAAAAACAACTCTTTAAGATGAAAAATGGAATATTTAATAATTTAAAGCACGACGCACCCGCTTCGATTATCGTGTTTTTAGTAGCAGTTCCCCTTTGCTTGGGTATTGCACTAGCATCAGGAGCACCTTTATTTTCGGGAATTATTGCAGGTATTGTGGGCGGAATTGTTGTGGGTGCCATCAGCGGCTCGCAGCTAGGGGTTAGTGGACCAGCGGCAGGACTTGCCGCAATCGTAGTTATTGCAATTACTGATTTGGGAGGGTTCGAAGTCTTTCTCGTAGCGGTCGTCATCGGAGGGATACTCCAGATATTGCTCGGTATCGCCAAGGCAGGGATTATCGGATATTATTTTCCCTCTTCTGTGATCAAAGGAATGTTGGCAGGGATCGGAATCATTATCTTTTTAAAACAAATACCACACGCCGTAGGGTACGATAAAGACTACGAAGGAAATTTGGCATTTAACCAACCAGATGGGCATAATACTTTTACGGAGTTGTTTTATATGTTTGATGCGATCAGCTTAGGGGCAGTAATTATTACCGCTATTTCCTTGTTGATATTGATTTTGTGGGAGCAGCCTTTTATGAAAAAGATAAGGGCCTTCCAACTAATCCAAGGACCGTTGGTAGTAGTGGGTTTAGGTATTGCACTTAACTTGATGTTCCAGAATGG
>JBCCJE010000752.1:0-3385 GCA_039027925.1 Bacteroidota bacterium | reverse complement strand
TGGAGATTGTGTGCACGTGAGCGATCCTGATTGTAATTACTATACTGCCTTCAGATTGACTAAAGGAAGTTTTTCACAACTCTACGGATTGAAAACTTGGATCAGGGGTTTTTCTAAAGAAAATAAAATGCACAGATTAGAAAAAGCTAAACACTTGGGAGACTCTACCCAAATGCCCGGTATGTTTATCATCCACAAAGGGGGCATTAAGGAGTACTACATTCATAAGTTTGCCGCAGATCGTCCTGATTATATAAAATTACTAAACAGTTGTTCGATCTGAAGATAATACAAGGAGTGAATGATAGAATGATACAATGCTCGTCCCATTCTATCATTGTCTCATTCAATAATTCTATCATTGCCTCATTCATTCATTGCCTCATTCAATAATTCATTCATTGTCCTATGATCGGTTGGAGATTTTCAAATTACATTCCTAAAGGAGAAGGTTCTATTTTTGATCAACTGCTCAAGTTGTTTCAAGAGTTATTGGTTTATACTTCTGGCAATGTCAGCGAAGCGTTGAGTTGGTTGACGGAGTTGGATAAAGAGTATCAACTGACGAACGATGAGTACGGCATGGCCGACTTTATCCAAGACCTTATTGATAAAGGATACATCGCCAATCCTGATGGTCAAAATCAGGGATTTTCCATCACCGCAAAAATGGAATTATCCATGCGGCAAAAAGCATTGGACGACATTTTTGACCAAATTAAAAAATCAAAAAGCGGAAAGCATAACACTAAACACACGGGTAAGGGAGATGAGTACACCGCTGACCTTCGTCCTTACGAATTTGGAGACAATATCGAAAACTTAGCGGTATCCGAATCCCTCCGAAATGCTCAAATCAATCACGGTATTGATGAGTTCAAATTGACCCACGACGACTTAGAAGTTCAAGAAACGTATTACCAAAGTCAGATGAGTACGGTGCTAATGATTGATATTTCGCACTCTATGATTCTTTACGGTGAGGATAGAATCACCCCTGCCAAAAAAGTGGCAATGGCTTTGGCGGAGTTAATCACTACTCGCTATCCGAAGGACACTTTGGATATTATTGTCTTTGGAAATGACTCTTGGCAAATAGAAATCAAAGACCTCCCCTACTTGGAAGTCGGGCCATATCATACGAATACTGTGGCGGGATTAGAACTAGCGATGGACTTGCTACGAAGAAGAAGAAATCCCAACAAGCAGATTTTTATGATTACGGATGGGAAACCAACGTGTATCAAAAAAGGAAAAAAATATTACAAAAATAGTTTTGGCTTGGATCGGAAAATCATCAATCGGACATTGAATCTCGCTATGCGGTGCCGAAAGTTGGATATTCCAATTACTACTTTTATGATTGCGCGTGATCCCTACCTCATGCGATTTGTGGATCAATTTACCAAGGCCAATAACGGTAAAGCCTTCTACAGTTCGCTGCAAGGACTAGGCGAATTTATCTTTATGGATTATAAAAATAATAAGCGCAAAAGGAGGTAAGGAATGAAAGAAGCATTCTAATCATGTCCAAAATTTTTCCCATTCACAAAAAAATAGGTCTCCTGCTTGGACCTATCGTTTTCCTAGTCCTATATAATTTTCCAACCATAATTATTACTCCCGAAGCGGATAAGGTGATCGCCGTGGCAGCTTGGATGATTGTATGGTGGATTACGGAAGCAGTTTCTATCTCAGTTACGGCACTCATTCCTTTAACGTTTTTTCCATTATTCAACATCATGGATATCAAGACCGTAGCCGCCAACTACGGTAGTCCTATCGTCTTTTTATTCTTTGGAGGATTCGTCATGGCACTCGCCTTGGAGAAAGTCAACCTACACCGTAGGATCGCCATCAACATCATCAAAATCACGGGGACTAGTCCCAATCAAGTCATTCTGGGATTTATGATTGCCACCGCTTTTTTGAGCATGTGGATCAGCAATACGGCTACAACCGTAGTGATGCTCCCGATTGCCCTTTCCGTAATTGAATTGTTATTAAACGATGAAGACGGTTTTACACCTAACGATAGAAACTTTGCGCTGAGCATCATGTTGGGGATTGCCTACGCTGCCAATGTGGGCGGCATTGCCACGATCATCGGTACGCCACCCAACACAGTATTGGTTGGATTTTTAGAAAGTGAATATCAAGTGGAGTTATCATTCGTGAATTGGATGGCAATGGGTATTCCCTTTTCTCTCTTGATGATCGGATTGATCTACGGTATTTTGGTTAAATGGATTTATCCTAACAATTTATCTACAATCAAAGATTCTGAAAAGATCATAGATCAAGAACTCGAAAAGTTAGGCTCGATAAGTGGCATAGAAAGACAAGTCCTAGTTATCTTTTTTGTCACTATATTTCTATGGATTTTCAGAACTTACATCAACGAGACTTTTGATTTTATCAATCTATCCGACGCAGGGATCAGCATGCTTGCCGCCTTTGCTTTATTTTCCATTCCTTTCAAATTTGGAAAAGGAGAATTTATGTTGGAGTGGAAAGATACTACTAAATTACCTTGGGGCATTCTGATTCTATTCGGTGGTGGACTAGCTTTGGCGAGCGGACTTTCACAGGTAGGCATTATTTCGATCATTGGAGAAGCGATTGCTCAGAATACCGCCATTAGTGTGTTAGCAATTACTTCATTGCTTATCGTGGTGATGTTGTTTATGACGGAGTTGATGAGCAACGTGGCGTTGGTGGCCATCTTTGCTCCCGTGGTAGCAGGTATTGCTTTGGGTTTAGATACCGAAATGGTTCATCTGCTTATCCCGGTGGCGATGGCATCTAGCTGTGCTTTTATGCTTCCGATGGCGACGCCCCCCAATGCTATCGTTTTTGCGAGCGGTTATATCAAAGTACACGAAATGGCCAAGGCTGGTTTTGTATTGAATGTCGTTTCCATCATCTTGATTATTCTTTTTACGAAATATGTAATTCCGTTGGTCTTTTAGAATTTTAGAACCAATCACCCCTGCCCCGTATCTGATACACAAAAGGATTTAAAATGCTAACTTTTACATCAACCTTAGGGGTTTTCTCATAAAAAATAATCAAACTGAAGAGAACCCACCCCAACCCCTCCCTTGAAAGGGATGGGCTTTACGTTGTGCTAAAAATAAGCGTTTTTTATCTAGCAGAACGTGAAGTCCTCCCGAGTACTCGGAAGGATTTAGGGGAGTTCTAACAAAATGTATTTTTTATGAGAAAGCCCTTTATCAACCTTTTAGGAATGGTGCATTAATAAATTTACATTTTATGCGCAGTTATTTTTTCTTTATGCAAGGCGAAAAACGTAGGCGATGCGGGGCATCCTGTGCTTGCTTGATGCCAGAGCATCAAAGGCTTTTTAACGCAGCAGAAAGGA
>JBCCJE010000751.1:0-3392 GCA_039027925.1 Bacteroidota bacterium | reverse complement strand
GAAGTAGGTGGCGCACCGCTGACTATTCAGTTTTCGGCGGCAGAATCTAAGGATTACGATAAGGACGAATTGACTTACGAATGGATGTTTGAAGAAGACGAAGTTCAATCTACCGAGGTGAATCCAAGTTTCACTTTTGATAAAATTGGAATTTACGACGTAAAACTAAAAGTGACTGATCCTGCGGGAGAAAGTGTAACTGCCAACAAAAAAATCATGGTAGGCAACGAGCCTCCCCGACTAGAAATAACAATAGACACACGGGATTCTACTTTTCGGAAAACCAAAAGCGTCAACTACCGAATCAACGTCGTAGATCGGGAAGATGGAAGCACTCAGAATAACTCTATTGATCCTCGTAAAGTCAGGGTGACGATGAGTTATATTCCGGAGGGAGAGGATATGATTCTGGCGACGATAGGTCATCAGCAAAATACCGTTCCCAAAGGTTTAGAACTCATCAACGGATCGGACTGCAAGGCTTGCCACGCAGAAAAAGTAAAAGTAAACGGCCCTAGCTACGAGGAAATAGCTAAAAGATACTCGAGCCAAGATGAAGATTATTTGGTAAGTAGAATCAAAAAAGGAAGCTCTGGCGTATGGGGCGAAACGCTGATGTCAGCCCATCCTCAACTACCCATCGAGGACGTGCAAGCTATGGTCAAATATATTCTCTCCCTCGATCCTTACGAACAAAGAAACGAAAAAATATTACCGCTGGCGGGTACTTTAAAATTTAAAGAACATGATGCCAAAGATTATTCAGGCAAGTACGTTTTGATGGCCTCCTACTTGGACAACGGCAATGCGGAGCAAAAAGGATTTGAGCTTTCTGCCAATGAAAAAGTAATTTTTACTACTCCAAGGTTGGAAGCGGAACACGCCGACGAACGCTCCGATGGCTTAGGCGTATGGGATACGCAGGGGAGTACGGTAGTGGGATCAATTGCACATAATGATTATTTGAAATTTGAAAATCAAGATTTGAATAATATTAAAAAAATCAAATTGGCCGCAAAATTCAATGGTAACTACGATTATCGGGGCAAGGTAGAAATTAGAGAAGGCAATGCCAATGGCAATAAAATTGGAGAAACCCAACTGGGTTATTTTAATAAAGACAAACCCGGCAAAAAAGTCTATGACATTTCCATTCAGCCTACGGTCGGAGAAGGGGACTTGTATTTGGTTTTTAAAAATCAAAAAGACGAAAAGCAGTTTGTGCTCAATGCAGATTGGATTTTACTAGATCGGAGTTGATGTAAATGTCGTCATTCTTAGACGGAGGTGATTGGTTCTAATTCACAGGTTTTTCGTGCTTCTTTTTTATACCTATAATTGTGAGTTCGTAGGGCGCTTCTCTCCCGCTGGCGCAATGTCATTAAGTTAGTAAAAAAATAGAGGATTCCGATAGCCCAATTTTACCCAGTAATTGGTAACCAGAATATCAGCAAGCCAACACTAGAAAGTAAGGTGAGGTAATTACGTACAAAATTAGAGCGGATAAAGCAACGAAAGAAGGTTTTCGTTTGCTTTGGGTACACAGTAGTTCAAAAGCACAACAAGATCAAAAACGCAGATTCGCAAAAATATAGCAAGCACAAATATTTTTAGATGATCTGAGTACTAAACTTAATCGGTATTACTTAAAAACACCAGCACAAATTGAAAAAGCCAAAAGTAGAAAAGGTAGAAAATCTAAAAACCAGAAGGGTTAACACCACAAGTGGTAGCAACCCCAACAGTAGATGCATTACCTATTCTACCCAACGGAATGAAGACACCAAAACCAACTTGGTCAAATATTAAATTTTGTTTTAATAGTGCGATTATGTTAAGTGTACTCTTTGACAAAAATTTAGGCAAAGAGCATGGCTGGCAGCATAAAATTAAGGGGATCAATGAAAATCAATAGAAGGTTTTGAAGTTGTTGGGTGTAGGTGAACGAAGATACCACGATATGACCCCTGATTGGTGGCTGTCTATTACCGACAGAGGCGGATGATGAATTAAAAAATTAGAGTTCCTTAACTCGTGAATGTAAGTTAGTAATTGATGTTCGTTCAAGGCACACACAATAGCTAGAACAGCAATTGGCAACAAAAGCTGTCAACTACATTTAGCCGAAACCATTCGCTGCAAGTAAGAAAAAATAACTAATGAAGAAAGCCATATTAATATGTCTAATTCTAATAAACTCAATAAGCCTATTGGCTCAAGTAGAAAATACTCCAATGTCAATAGGTTTAGGTGGTGGTATTGATATAATTTCTAATAAAGACGTTAGTGCTTCTCCTTTGACTTATAATGGATTTGGACTGCCCATCGGAATCAACGGATTTAAACTATCCAAAAAGTGGATTAATCATTTTGAAATCCAATTAATTCTTCCTGCTTTTACCAACAACTATACTTTAGAAACTAAAGTAAAAACACAATTAACTGATTGGACAAAAGTGAATTTTAGGTATCGATTGCTTCGAGGTCTTGGTAATAATTCTGACAACTTGGTAGGTGGCGAGTTAAAAAGTAGTTTTTTCTATAGAGCGTATGATTTCTTGGACGGTTTTGGCTGGGAATTTCAAAATAGCTTAAATTTCAGTTATGCTCGTAAGGCAAATCTGAATAATAATTCTTTTGTGCTTCCTCAACTAAGCATACCTTTATTTGGGTATATCAATAGAAAGCCGTCATTAACCTATGATGAAGCCTTTCTTGATGATTTCAATAACGACGGTGCTGCCAGTCTTTTTAAATTTGGACAATGGAAAACCATATTCAATGAATGGATAGCTATCGAATTTGAAATCCTTTATCACCTCAATATCTCAGAGAAGTTTAGTTTTCAAAGTTCAATAGGCTTCAACTATTACTCCATCAAGTTTCCAGAAAAAGTTCAAAACATAAATATACCTATCAGATGTTACCTAAATTATCAATTATAATTATCCTCCTACTTTTCGTAAGATGTAGTAAAGATGTTTTTGACTACAACAAATTAAAGGCTTTTGATGATTTGCATAGTAGCATTTCGAGATATTCAGCTTCAATAGAATCAAGAAACATAAATTGGGACAGTTTAGGAATAGCATACCGTGCAAATATTTCAGAGGGAATGACGGAGAGGGAATATTTCGAAACCATTAGTAAACTACTTCAAGAGTTTCGAGACCCCCACATTTGGTTGCTAACTCCTTTTGAATCTATGTATTCGATAGAACATTTAGGGTATGAAAAGAATTACGATGAAGCCATTACCAACAACTATTTATCAGGTTTAGAAGTCCATAATTCCAAAATAAAATCGGCTTTTATTAATGATAGTATAGGGTATTTGTTCTGTGCTGACTTTGAAGGTGATGAAGAATTAAATGATGAAATTTATACTTCGG
>JBCCJE010000750.1:0-3392 GCA_039027925.1 Bacteroidota bacterium | reverse complement strand
TAAGATTTTAAAAAATCTCCGTTAAATAATCAGGGTTGATGACCAGTATATTGCTTCATCTTATTTCTTATTTCTTATTTCTTATTTCTTATCTCTTATCTCTTATCTCTTATCTCTTATCTCTTATCTCTTATTTCTCATTTTTCATTCTTAATTCTTAATTATTCATTCTCAATCCTCCCCGATCTAAATCTGAATCTTATTGTAAAAAATCTTTTCCGTCAACTCCGACCACGTAATAGCATCTTTTCTAAATTGATTGTAGGACGCAAAGGTTTTCTTAGTGAAATTATCTCCATTTGCAACTACTTCATCCATTACCTCGTCGGTGTAGTGCTTTAGTTGGGTCATTACCTCATCGGGAAATTTTCGAATTTCAATATTTTTTTCGGTCATGATTTTTTTTAGGTAGATGTTGTTCTTCGCTTCAAATTCCGCAAGCATCCAAGCGTTGAGTCTTAGGGCTGCTGATCTTAGGATGGCTTGCAGATCATTGGGGAGTGCATTGAATTTTTCTTTATTAAAAAATAATTCTAAAGTAGTTCCCGCTTCGTGCCATCCGGGAGAATAATAATATTTGGCAATGTCAGGAAAACCCATTATGTAATCATGGTAGGGACCAATCCACTCCGTAGCATCAATCACGCCCCGCTCCAAACTCGTGTATAATTCTCCGCCCGCAATCAAAATAGGATTGCCACCCGCCTTGGCGAGCACCTTCCCTCCTAATCCAGGGATTCTCATTTTTAATCCTCGCAAATCTGCTACGGAGTTGATTTCCTTATTGAACCAGCCTCCCATCTGTACGCCCGAATTGCCCGCTGGCATGGGTATTAAGTTAAATTGATCGTAAAGCTCTTCCCAGAGTTGCAGACCGCCACCACTAATCAGCCAAGCATTCATTTGTTGGGCATTCATACCAAAAGGAACGGAAGCAAAAAATTGGGCAGCAGGTGCCAGCCCCGCCCAGTAGTACCCACATCCGTGTCCACATTCGGCGGCGCCGCTACTTACCGCATTGAAGGATTCCAAGGCAGGTACTAACTCTCCTCCACCGTAAACTTTGATTTCCATTCTACCACCAGACATCTCTTTTACCCATTGAGCAAATATTTTACAGCCTTCGCCGAGTACCGGAAAATTAGGCGGCCAGGTAGTTACCATTTTCCATTTGTATTTTTTCCCTGATACCATATTCGTATCTTCAGATTCTTGGGCAAGGTTTTGTGCGCCGCAAGTTTTAAGTGCAAAGGGAAGAGAAATGATACCTAGTGCCGCTCCTTTAAAAAAGGTTTTTCTTGTAAGTTTCATGTTATAGTTTTATTTCAAATAGGATAAGGTAACGCTCAAAGTGGAGATTTTTTCTACTAAAGATTTTCGCCAAAGAGAAAATGTACTGAATACTTTCGACATCAAAAAAATAACACATTTTACTTTGTTACAAAAGTCAAATTTTCATAAAGTTAAAAAGAGAAATCGTAACTATTCAGTAGAAGTGCGTCCATTTTACTTGGTTTCGTTGTGAGAGGATCGAAAAGCTAGCAATAAAATTTTAGTGTCGTATCTCTTCTCTCGGCACAAAGCAACTTATTTTTACCCATTAGAAATCCAAGTGTTAAAGTTTTTTCTAAAAAATTGAATTTCGTTATTTTACAGTTGTATTTACATTGTTGCAATAATAGCAGAAAACAAAAACTCAAATTGAATCCCCTAAGGGTAAACACCGAGAATAAATGAAAGGCATAATCGTAGATGACGAAGCTCGTAGTCGTTGGATGTTACAAACGCTCTGCGAAGAGTACTGTGAAGGGCTGGACATTGTAGGTCTAGCAGCTTCCGTGAGTGAAGCGAAAGTACTCATTGCACAACGAGTTCCCGATGTTATTTTTTTGGATATTCGAATGCCGGTAGAGAGCGGCTTTGAATTATTGAAATTTTATAACAATGAATTTACGTTTGATGTAATATTCACAACTGCGTACGATGAGTATGCGGTGCAGGCCTTCCAATTTGCTGCGATTGATTACTTGCTAAAGCCCATTGAGATCAACGATTTGATTCGTGCCTACGAGAGCGTCAAAACCCTGCGTAACTTTTCCCCACAACCCGAAAAATTTGAATTTTTACAAGAATTACTGGAAGCCCAAAAGATTGAAAAAATCGCCTTAACTACGGCGGAAGGGCTGACTTTTGTCAACTATAAAGACATTGTGAGGTGTGAGGGTGAGAGCAATTATACGACCATTGTACTGAACAATAATACCTCCCACTTGATTACTAAAACGCTAAAGCATTTCGAAGATCTACTGCTCGAAAAAGATTTTTTCCGCATCCACAAATCGCACTTGGTGAATCTCCACATGGTAAGAAAATTTATCAAATCCAAAAAGGGCGGTATAGTCGAAACCATTGATGGAAAACGAATGGAGGTATCTACCAAAAAAAGAGAGACCTTGCTCGAACGCCTTAAAAATTTGAGGTGATCTCCCCTTACTCGTTTTCATTTGCCGAAAATTCGTTAACATTTGTCGAGATATTACGGAATATTTGAAAGTTAAACTTACTTTTCCGCCAATTGGCATAATAAAAAGTTAAAGTCAACTAACTCAAAAAAGCAGAAAAATGTTACTACTTATTTTAGGAGATTGGTGGGGTTCACTCAACGCTACTGAGCAAGTTTTCTGGGGAATCTCCATCATATTTAGTGTCTTATTTATCATTCAATTCGTTCTCAGTTTGATCGGTTTAGATTTTGATACGGATACCGATCTCGATGTTTCTACCGATGTAGATACCGACGGGGGTTATAGTCTCGACCCTAGTTTTACACTTTTTTCTGTTAGGAGTATTATCGCTTTTTTCACCTTTTTTGGATGGACAGGAGTGCTGGCACTGAATGCTGGCTTGGGTACGATGACGGCGGTGATTCTGGCGAGTATTTCTGGATTCATTGCAATGGCCATTGTAGGATATATGATGTATCTATTTTCCAAACTGGGAGAATCAGGAAACGTTGATGTGAAAGATGCCTTATTTCAAACGGGGGAAGTCTATCTTACCATTCCCGAAACGAAGCGTGGACAAGGAAAAATACACATCAACATTTCGGGTTCGCTGCGCGAAATGGATGCCATCACCGAAGGTAAAAAATTACCCACAGGCGCTACCGTTCGGGTGGTAGAAGTCATCAATGAACAATTGCTAGTAGTAGAACCCGTAGAAACCTTCCTCGAAGGAGAACAGTATTAGTTACTGGTAGTCTTTGAACTATTCAAAATTATTCAAGTGACAACATTAAATATAATGTACGCTTCCTGCTTAGCTATGAAGTTAAAAAAATTAAGCAGTTCGGATTTTATGGAGCGTACCAAACAAAACCTCTTTTAGAAACC
>JBCCJE010000749.1:0-3409 GCA_039027925.1 Bacteroidota bacterium | reverse complement strand
TTTAAATCCCGCTTAATCTTTTCATTAGCAACCACCTTAAAAGTAGTATTGTCATTGTCATTCCTATCTGTACTAAAACTTGGAGGTTTCAGCCCCAACAGTTTCGCTTGTTCCGTATAAAAATCTCTTCTGGTAGGATGCTCGTCAGCACAGACGTTGTAGATTTCGTTCCACTTGTTTTGTAAAATAATTTGTAGGATAGCTTCGATGCAGTCCTCCCGATACACCAAATTGACGGGCGCGTTGCCGTTAGGTATATTTTCCTTTCCTGCTAAAAATCGCCCAGGTTTGCGTTCGCCACCGACCAAGCCCGCCAAGCGTACAATGGTACTTTTAAAATGAGTCAAAGAGCGAAGGTGATTTTCTACCTTAACTAAAGCACGACCAGATGCACTAGCAGGGTGGGGAAGATGATCCTCTGATGCTATTTTTTTATCATTGCCGTAAACACCCGTGGAACTACAAAAAATAATTTTTTGAATATCTCCGCGGTGAGCAGCTTCTAACAGTTTTTTAATCTCAAGCGGATGAGCGGTTTCTACATCGGGTCGTCGCCCTCTTGGAGGAACGTTGATGATGAGTAGCTCACTTTGAAAAAATGGTTCGGTAGTTTTCTTATAGAGAGCATCAGAAAGATGAATTAAAAAAGTACGAATACCAGCTTTCGTTAAAAGCGGTATTTTACCCTGAGTGGTGGTAGAACCCTTTACGGAGAATCCCGCTGCAATTAGACGTTCTGCCAAGGGAAAGCCCAACCATCCACAACCGATGATAGAAATTTTATTTATATACATACTATTAATATTTCAAGTGTAAGTTTTCCAGCGTACTATTTTCCGTAATTAATTATATACCTTTATTGAGTTCTCATAATATCTCAAATGTTTATGAAAGATTACTACGACATCATAATTATCGGATCTGGTCCGGCGGGCACGACGACCGCTCGCTTTGCCGCACAACATCATCTCAAGGTTCTTTTAGTGGATAAAAAACAAGAATTGGGTAGCCCAATCCAATGTTCTGGTGCAGTCAGTCGGCATGCGTTGGAGTCTGTCAATGTTTCTTTGGACGAAGAATTTATCCACGAAGCCATCTATGGTTTTGATATTTATAATCAAATTGGTGAACACAAAACGATTGATTACCGACAACTCAAACCCGACGAATACGGAGCAGCCGAAGATAAAAAACCGCTTGGATACGTAGTGGATCGTCGGCGATTTGATCGCTATTTGATGACGCAAGCAGAACGAGCGGGCGTAGAAGTTTGGTTAAAAACGGAAGGCATTTCCTACCAACCCAATCCCAATGGAAACTGCGAGGTAAAGCTACGACGATTCAACGAAGAAATTACTGTTCGAGCCAAAGTGTTAGTGGGTGCCGATGGATTACAATCGCAGGTGGGAAAATGGGCGGGGCTACATACGCACATCAAGTTATCGGAGTTGGCGAGCTGTCTTCAGTTTATTGTAGATCAGGTAGAAACCAAAGGATTACTCGAAATCATCACAGGACACGAGTGGGCACCGGGCGGCTACGCTTGGGTTTTTCCTAAGGGACATGGCTACGCCGAAATAGGATTGGGCGTAGCTCGTACGATGACCGACCAAAATGCCCAATGGCACGTGGATCATTTTATGAAAAATTCTTTTTTCAGAGAGCGATTTAAAAACTCTAGAGTATTAGAAATTCAAGGTGGGGGGGTGCCACTTGCATCGCCTCTCCGAACGCAGTATGCGGATAATCTCATTTTAGTGGGAGATGCCGCCCGACACGTCAACCCAATCACAGGTGGGGGCATTCATACGGCGCTGAGTGGCGGATACATTGCGGGTAATTTTTTAGGGTCTTTTTTAAAGAAAAATCTACCAGCTTCGGCCGAACATTTAAAAGGCTATCAAGACCGCTGGTTGGAAGCGTTGGGCAATAAGATGTGGAAATTGTACGGAGTCAAAACCAATATTTTCAAAACTAAGGATATACCGCAAAGAGATAAAATGCTACACGATACCATGTCTGATTATTTTAGTCCAGACTCGGAGTATAAGAAAATATAGAATCATCATTAAAACAAATATTATGAGTAAACGAAAGCCAGTTATTTTTCAGATCGGATGGAATGCCTGTATCAGTTGTGGTGCTTGCGTGGCGGTGTGTCCGCACGAGGCGGGATTCATCAGTCCTTTTGATACGATTGCCGTGGGGAAGCCTTGTGATATTGCTTGCTTGCTCTGCGAAGATATTTGTCCCGTCACCACTATCACGCACACCAAAGTCGTATCTGATAACAATCCAATTACAACTTAATTTTTTTCAAAAAAAATAACCACCATGAGATTAATGCAACACAAAAAGGAAGCATTTTGGTTTTACCGATTTCTTTCTATTTTCTATGACAAATTTGTCAATCCGCTTTTTTGGACAAAAAAAATGCGAGATGAATCGTTGACCATCGCCCAGTTGGATACGCCCGATGTGCAAGTGATTGACGTAGGTTCGGGAACTGGATTTACCACAGAAGGGATCGTAAAACACGTATCCCCCACGCAGGTAACTTGCGTGGATCAAAGCCCCCACCAAATGTCCAAAGCAAAAGTTAAACCTGCCTTGCAGGGCTGCACTTTCCAAATTGGCGATGCGGAGAACATTCCTTTTGAGACTGATCACTTTGATCGTTACGTTTCTGCGGGGAGTATAGAGTATTGGCCCAATCCACAAAAAGGTATCACCGAAGCCTATCGAGTCATCAAACCGGGAGGAGTGGCTACGCTGATCGGTCCGCTTGATCCACCGAATGCTTTGGTTAGTTTTACTGCCAATACTTGGATGCTTTTTCCGAAGGATCAAGAATACCGAGATTGGTTTAAAAACGCAGGCTTTGAAAATATCACGGTGAAGTACGTTTCCCCGCATTGGATCAAGCAAAAAGATAAATACTGTATTTCGATTTCGGGGACTAAACCAAAGGCGGGTGTTTCTCCCATCGAAACGACGCAAAAAATAAACGAGCCGCTCGAAGCCGAACAAGAAGGAGGACTGCTACGTGGTGTGCAGATGTTTGGAAGAGTATTGTTAGGGTCTTTGGCGGGGTTTGTTTTTATCCCGATTGCATTGCTGGGTTATCTGAAAAATGCCTTCGCTTCCAAGGAAGATTTACCAGAAGAATATCGAGAAAAATTAAATGGGTATCAAATTGGTGCCTTGCTACTCATCGTTGTCTTGATTGGTGTGTGGATATTTTAAGTAGCGTTTTGTGGTGAAAAACTAAAAGTCTTATATATTTTGGTGAGCAATTGTAAATTCAAACTTAATTTTTGTAAATCAATTGTTATGCTTACCTGACAGTAGGTAGGTGTCGTCGCCCAAGGGGACGGCACATTTTAGAATGGAGAGTTGCTGAATATTA
>JBCCJE010000748.1:0-3419 GCA_039027925.1 Bacteroidota bacterium | reverse complement strand
GGTTGATACTCGTTTCTTTGTTCTCACATCCTGCTTCCCACATCTCTATTCCCGCTTCTCTACTCTCGCATCTCTCTTCTCAAAAATCACATTTACTTAAAGAAATCAACCTTGAAAAAATCTACATTTACCTGTTGTCTAATCTTATTTTTTCTGTTCCAACTCCACGCTCAGGAATTTCAAAGACGATCTTACACTACGGCGAGGGTCATCAAAGATCCTCCCAAAATAGATGGTATCCTTGAACCCAACGAATGGCTAGGCGTAGAGTGGGGCGAAAACTTTACTGTCCACGAACCCAATAATGGCGATGCCCCCAAGCAACAGTCGAAGTTCAAAATTCTGTACGATGACAATAATATCTACGTCTGTTATTACGCCTTGCACGATGATCCTTCTAAGATTGAAAGTCGGTTGAGTAGGAGAGATAATTTTCCTGGCGACTGGATGGAAATCAACATTGATAGCTACTACGATAAAAATACAGCCTTCTCTTTCACCCTCTCCGCTTCGGGTGTCAAGGGCGACGAATTTGTGACGAACAATGGAAATAACTGGGACTCGAACTGGAATCCTATCTGGTACAGTGCTACCAAAATAAATAGCGATGGCTGGACGGCAGAGGTGAAAATTCCATTGAGTCAGTTGCGTTTTGCGGATAAGGAAGAGCACGTTTGGGGCTTCAACGTCATGCGGAGAGATTTTGGCGGAGACGAGCGCAGTACGTTTCAGTTTGTTCCTAGAAATGTAACGGGTTGGGTGAGCAACTACGCCGAGCTGCACGGTATCCAAAATATCAAACCCAAACGACAAATTGAAATCCAACCTTACGCCGTAAGTAGCCTGACCAGCAAACCCAAGGAGGAAGGAAATCCCTACGCCGACGGTGCTGAATTCAAAGCTAATTTTGGTTTGGATGGAAAAATAGGCGTAACCAACGACCTGACTTTAGACTTTACGATCAATCCCGATTTTGGGCAGGTAGAGGCAGATCCTTCCGCTTTGAATTTGGATGGTTTTCAAATTTTCTTTAACGAACAGCGACCTTTCTTTGTAGAAAATGCTAACATCTTTGAGTTTCAGGTGGCGCAGTTGGAGGCAGGTGGGCCTTTTCGAAATGATAATCTTTTTTACTCCCGAAGAGTCGGGGCATCTCCCCGTGGGCAAATTGATAATATTCCCAAAGAGGCTTTTACCTCCAGTCCCGGCTTTACGAATATTTTAGCTGCCGCAAAATTGAGTGGAAAAACGCAGGATGGATGGTCTATTGGAATCTTAGAAAGTGTGACGGCTAAGGAGTATCTCGAAATCACGTACGAGGGGCAGGAATCGCGAGAATTGATCGAACCCATGACCAATTATTTTGTGGGGAGGGTATCGAAAGATTACAAGGAGGGGGCTTCGCAGGTAGGTATTTCTCTGACAAACGTAACTAGATTTTTGGATGACTCTGGCTTAGAAGATCAGTTTCACAATCAAGCCTATTCGGGTGGAGTCAACCTATTTCACTCCTGGAAAGAGAGAGAATGGCAGATCAATGGTAATTTTATATTCAGTCACGTGGCGGGGACGAAAGAAAAAATTACTTCTACACAAGAGTCATTCGAGCATTATTTTCAGCGACCCGACGCTAATTATTTATCGGTGGATAACAACAAAACTAGCCTTACGGGACACGGCGGAACGATCTCATTTGGTAACTATGGCGGAAAAGATAATATCAGTTTTCAGTCGGGGGTCACTTGGAGATCGCCCGAGTTGGACTTGAACGATATTGGTTTTTTAAACACGGCAGATCAAATTGATTTTGTGAATTGGGCAGGGTATCGCTCTCCTAAGCCATTTTCAATTTTTAGGCAGTTGGGAATCAATTTTAATTCCTATCACCGGTGGAATTTTGATGGAAAAAATATTTACAATGGAATCAATACTAATTTTTTCACGGCACTAAAAAACTACTGGACATTTGGTGGAGGAACGACCTACGAGTTTAGGGATATTAGTACCAAAGCCTTGTTTGGTGGACCCAAACTCCGACAATCAAGTGGCATGTATAATTTCATAAACATTGGAACGGATAATCGAAAAAAAGCGAGATTCTACGCATCTGCTGGGATGTTCAATGGACTTGGTGTGGACAAGGGGTCGGTCACGGTGAGAAATATGAATATTGGAGGAAATTACCAACCGATCAATGCACTCCGCTTCTCGGTGGATGTCTCTTACTTTCAACAACTCCGAGTGATCCAAAATGTGAGCGACGATATTTTCGAAGGGGAAGATCGCTACATCACGGGTACGATTGCTCAAAAAACTTTTTCTACTTCTTTTCGAGCCAACTATAGTCTTACGCCCAATCTATCTTTGCAGTACTGGGGTCAACCTTTTATTTCAAAAGGCAATTATTCTGATTTTAAATACATCACCGATCCCCTGAATAGAGACTTCGAAAAACGCTACCAATTATACACCTCCGATCAGATTTCGTACTTGGCCGCTGATGATGTTTTTGTCATTGATGAGGATAGAGATGGGGGAGAGGATTACCGATTTGAACATCCTGATTTTAATTTTTTACAATTCAGATCCAACCTTGTGATCAGATGGGAGTACAAACCCAATTCGGAATTTTTCTTAGTTTGGACTCAATCCCAAACTAACTTCGCCGATCCACAAAACAATATATTTCCATCTCTCCGAGACGATCTTTTTGGTTCGAGACCCGATAATATTTTTTTGATGAAATTGACGTATCGGTTTTATTAAGAATTGAGAAGTGTTGAGTCCTACTAAGCCATGGTAGGGGGCAAGTCCCGAAAAGTCGTGTCAATAATAAAAATCTTACTTTTGCCAAAATAGGCAAAATGAAAAAACAAGTTTGGAACAAAAACAGCATATAGCAGCTTACCTCAAACAAGGTAAAACAGCATCTGAGATGGCAAAATCACTAGACATGAACATTCGTACTGTCCGAAAATGGCTGCAACGAATAAAAAAAGGGATTCCTTAACATTCATCAATGGGACGACCTTCAAAAGGTGTTCTATCAAATTATTGTGAATCAATCTGAAAACGGGATTTGTAAAATTGATAGACGCTCTTTGCGTCTAATTCCAAATCGCTGGAAAAGAAAAATGCGGTGCGATTGGTGGCTTTCCCTTCATCAAGAAATTTCACACAAGCCACTTTCATTTTTCTTTTTAAATGGACAGCCCAAGCGACGTTCTCATATATAATTACATCATCATACTGATGAATCTTTTTGAACTTCCGTTTATAATTTTTTTTCATTTTCACTTTACCATTATATTTTTTGGGATGCCCCGGGCCTTTTCTTTTCAGTCCCTTATAAAGATATTTGAGATTTGCATTCTTAGGCAACTTACAATGGACTTACCCCAAAAATTTGGACAGGTAGC
>JBCCJE010000747.1:0-3419 GCA_039027925.1 Bacteroidota bacterium | reverse complement strand
CGAAGGAAGAAATGCTCGAATTTTACAAGGGAACAGAAACCGTCAAAGAGATCCGCAAAATGCAACTATCTGATTTCACACCTACTTTTATGAGTTTATTTAAGCGATATGTATTTGGAGCTATTGGTGGTTTTGCGCTCTCCGTATTGATTGGATTGATAGTGCGCAGAACTTAAAATGGATGGCGCAACAAGTCATTTTTTCCATCGTTTTAATGAGGTGAGTTGAATCCGTTGATTATTGGATAATAAGCAGTACTCAGTTTGATTTTACTGGCGTGAATTAATTGTTACACTTGTTTGGCAGCAGGTAGGTGTCGTCCCTCTGGGATTTTAAGATTACACGAAATTTTAATTTTACTACCTATGCGCTGCACCTCTAGTGCTCTTTGACTTGGAAAGTTCCAGAAGGACAACACATAGGTAGTATCGAAGATGTTAAGTTCATTTACATCCGAGTGCCAAAGACACGGCACATTTCCAAATGGAGAGTTACTAATTATTAATTTGCAGTCTTAGAAAATATCTGACAAGTGGACTAATTGGCAACTGAGTTAATTCACTACCAAAGAAGAAGGAATTAGCTTTAAATGAGCCATTTATTTTTGAACCATTCCTTAACCAATCACTATGGATATTTCGGTTGTAATACCATTGTTAAATGAGGAAGCATCCCTGCCCGAACTGGAGGCATGGATACGCAGAGTGATGCAGGCGCATGGCTTTAGCTACGAGATCGTCATGGTGGATGATGGTAGTACCGATACTTCGTGGAAGGTCATTCAGGGCTTGGCTGACCTGAACCCCAACGTGAAGGGTATCAAATTCAGAAGAAACTACGGCAAGGCAGCCGCCCTCCACACGGGATTTCAAGATGTTCAAGGTCGAGTGGTGATTACGATGGATGCCGACCTGCAGGATAGTCCCGACGAGATTCCCGAACTATACCGAATGATTACGGAGGATAAATTCGACATTGTGTCGGGCTGGAAAAAGAAACGCTACGACCCACTCTCCAAGACAATTCCTACCAAACTGTACAACGGTGCTACTCGCTGGCTGACGGGTATCCAACTCAACGATATGAACTGTGGCCTGAAGGCTTACCGCAACGAAGTGGTGAAAAGCATTGAAATTTACGGCGAAATGCACCGCTACATTCCCGTGATTGCTAAGTGGGCTGGCTTCAAAAAAATAGGCGAAAAAGTAGTCCAACACCAAGCTCGTAAACACGGTGTTACAAAGTTTGGAGGGTTTTCCAGATTTATTCGGGGGCCTTTGGATTTATTGTCTATTGTCTTTGTTGGAAAATTTGGAAAACGCCCGATGCACTTTTTTGGCAGTATCGGTACGCTGATGTTTATGTTTGGTTTTGCTACCTTTTTTTACATCGGTGGCACTAAACTTTACCGAATTTTATATAGTATTCCCGCTAAAAATATTGCTGACATTTCTTGGTTTTACGTGGCGCTGACGGCGATGGTCATGGGTACGCTTTTGTTTTGCACGGGATTTTTGGCGGAGATGGTAGCTCGCAGTTCACCGCATAGGAATGCCTACCTGATCGAGACTAAGCTGGGTATCAAGCGGAGTGAGCGTGTGAGCAAGTGAATGAGTCACCGTCGTTTCAAGCCCTCATTTTTTCACCTCTCCGCAGTCCTAAACCAGAGAAACTTAAATTTTTTATGAAAAAAAAAATCGTCATCATCGGGCCAGCTTACCCGCTACGGGGAGGATTGGCTTCCTTGAATCAACGACTCGCAGAGGTCATGCAAGCCGATGGGTACGAGGTCATCATTTATACCTTTAGCTTACAGTATCCTAATTTTTTATTTCCCGGAAAAACCCAATACTCGGATGATCCCCAACCCGAGCAATTAGATATTCGGGTAAAAATCAATTCCGTGAATCCACTCAACTGGTGGAAGGTAGGCAATGAAATACAACAGCTAGCTCCCGATGTGATCATTTGTCGCTTTTGGTTGCCATTTATGGGGCCTTGCTTTGGCACTATCCTCAGGAGAGCGAAGCAAAATAAAAAAACGAGGGTCATTGGTTTTGTGGATAACATCATTCCGCACGAAAAACGCCCCGGGGATTATATTTTTGCCAAATACTTCGTAGGGGCTTGCGACGCATTTTTGGTGATGTCCAAATCCGTACAAGAGCAACTCCGCACCTTCACGCCTAACAAACCCATTACATTTGTGGAGCATCCCGTTTACGATAATTACGGGAAGGCAGTGAGTTCGTCTGATGCGATCACTCATTTGAATTTATCAGAGAAATTTCGGTACATCCTCTTCTTCGGATTTATCCGAGATTACAAAGGATTGGATTTATTGCTAGAAGCGATGGCGGACGAGCGGGTTCGAAAACTAAACGTAAAAACCATTGTAGCGGGAGAGTATTACTCTGACCGAGAAAAATATAACAATCTGATTACAAAATTAGAAATAGCCAACCAACTAGAACTGCGAACAGACTTTATCTCCAATGAAGACGTAAAATATTATTTTAGCGCAGCGGACTTAATCGCCCAACCCTACAAAACAGCTACCCAAAGTGGGGTGTCCCGATTGGCTTATTTTTTTGAAAAACCCATGCTCGTGACTGAGGTGGGCGGATTACCCGAAGTGGTCGCCCACGATAAGGCGGGCTACGTGGTAGCTGTCAATGCCAAAGCAATTGCCGACGCTATCGTTGATTATTTTGAAAATGATCGGAAGGCGGAGTTTATTGCTCGGGTAAAAATTGATAAAAAAATGTTCTCTTGGGAAAATATGGTAGCGGGTATCGAAAAAATAGGAAACCTCAAACCCACTTCAAAAAAATTAATATCGTAGATTAAGTAGTATCAACCACATGGATAAGACCACCACAAAATCACAGTTTTCGGTACGCCGTAGAGGATTAGAATATGCCAATACACAAAGTATCATCAGAGCAAAAGCGCCGCTTCGGATCGGGTTGGCAGGTGGAGGTACGGACGTCAGTCCCTATTCCGATATGTTCGGTGGAGCCATCTTGAATGCTACTGTCAGCTTGTACGCAAGTGCAACGATTGAACCGAGAGATGATAGTAAAATTATTTTTGATGCGGTGGATTTAGGAGAAAAATTAGAGCTATCCTCGGCCGAGGAGTTAGCCATCAACGGACAGCTAGATTTGCTCAAGGGTGTTTATAATCGAGTGATCAAAGATTATATCCAACAGCCACTTTCCTTTACACTCACTACTTACGTGGACGCGCCCAAGGGTTCAGGCATGGGTTCTTCCTCCACCATTACCGTTGCTATTTTAGGAGCATTCGCAGAATGGTTAAAACTCCCATTGGGCGAATACGATATGGCGCGGTTGGCCTACCAAATCGAAAGAATAGACTTGGCTATGGCAGGGGGCAAGCAAGATCAGTACGCT
>JBCCJE010000746.1:0-3424 GCA_039027925.1 Bacteroidota bacterium | reverse complement strand
GGCTTTTAGTCAACAGTAGTGGCTTGGTATCTTCATAAAAAACGACATCTATGTGTCCAATTTATTCTTGATGTGTCCAAGCCACTTATCACAAATTTATGAGTTGTGTAACTTTTTTGTTTATTTACTCAATGTACGATTATTATTTCGTTATGCCCTATTTTTTGAACCCCTAACCTAAGTTCCGTATATAGTCCCCAATATTTTTTAATCCCGAATGAATGAAAAGATTGTAGCTCATGGCAAAAAAACCAACCCTATCTGAGTTATTCTGTATTTTATCATCAACTACGGATTGTACCTGTGGTTATTTATCTTCGACTACTTCGTAATTCTTTTATTTCAAAAAACTTGTATTACTTTTCGTGCAAAACATAAAGCAACTTTATAACGTAGTTTTGAACACCCTGCCCCAAAGGGGTTTCATAACTTAGTATAGGGCATTATGCCCCACAAATTAAAAATTAATATTCAGCAATTCTTCATTCTAAAATGTGTCGTCCCTCTGGGACTTTGACTACTTGTAAATAGATTGTTATTTTCTACCGAGATACCGCACCTCTGGTGCTCTTTAGGTAATTCCAAGACCTCGGTGATCTCAAAAGTCCCAGAGGGACGACACCTCGGTAGAATGTAACAATCTATTTACAAGTAGTCAAAGTCCCAGAGGGACGACACCTGCCTACTAGCCCGCCAGTAGGTATAACAACTAGCTGACGTAGGCAAAGATCAAATTGAATGATCTACAATCTTTTTATCCCTTCGGGATTAAAAAATATGGGGGACTACACAAGGAACTTGGGCTAAGTTGCACTTGCACATCACAACAAAAAAAGGAGCTATTGAATGAACAACAACTCCTATTTTTTTTTAAAACGTCCGCTAAGACTATTTCAAGCGAAATGCTTTTTTCACTTTATTCACGTAGTCTAATTTTTCCCAAGTAAAAGTTTCCACCTTTACGGTTTTGACTTTTCCAGAACCATTGGTGAACGAAACTGATTTTTTCTCAGGATTTCTTCCCATGTGCCCGTAAGCCGCCGTTTCAGAATATATGGGCGTTCTTAACTTTAATCGCTTTTCGATGTGGTACGGACGCATATCAAAAATCTCATCTACCTTATCCGCAATTTCGGAATCTTTTAAATCTACTTTAGCTGTACCGTACGTATTGACATAGATATTGGTAGGTCGAGCTACTCCGATGGCGTAGGAAACTTGAACCAATATTTCGTCACAAACTCCCGCCGCTACTAGGTTTTTAGCAATGTGCCGAGTAGCGTAAGCCGCCGAGCGATCTACTTTTGAAGGGTCTTTTCCAGAAAAGGCTCCACCACCGTGCGCACCTTTACCACCGTAGGTATCTACGATAATTTTTCTTCCCGTCAATCCCGTATCACCGTGGGGACCACCGATGACAAATTTTCCAGTAGGATTAACGTGGTAGGTGATTTCGTCGTTGAAAAGTTTTTTAACGCTCGCTTTGCATTGTGCTTTTACTTTTGGGATCACGATTTTGATAATGTCCTCTTTGATTTTAGCCAGCATCGTTTCGTCTTCGTCAAAGTCATCGTGCTGCGTAGAGACGACGATACTATCAATTCTGATGGGTTTATTTTCATCTGAATATTCAATTGTTACTTGCGACTTGGAGTCAGGTCGAAGGTATTTCATCTTCTTCCCCTCTTTTCTAATATCTGCAAGTACTTGTAGAATTTTGTGGGATAAATCCAATGCCAATGGCATGTAGTTATCGGTCTCGTTGGTAGCGTATCCGAACATCATCCCTTGGTCGCCCGCCCCTTGGTCTTCGGCTTTTTGTCTTTCTACACCTTGGTTGATGTCGGGAGACTGTTCGTGGATAGAAGAAAAAACACCACAGGAGTTGGCCTCAAACATATATTCGGATTTGGTGTATCCAATTTTTTGGATGACGTCTCTAGCGATTTGCTGCACGTCGAGGTAAGTCTTGGTTTTCACCTCTCCTGCGAGTACAACTTGTCCCGTAGTAACAAGCGTTTCACAAGCGATTTTTGATTTGGCATCAAAGGCAATAAAGTGATCTACTAAGGCATCGGAGATTTGATCTGCAATTTTATCGGGATGTCCTTCTGATACTGACTCGGAAGTAAATAAGTATGGCATGATAAATTATGGATTAATTGTGGTTTGTTAATTTTTACCCGTACTAAGAGGTATTATTTCAATAAATTTATTACGCTGTTTTCTAAAAACAGGTGCAAAAATAGAAATACTTTTGAATTGAGAGGTAAGAATTTTTCTTTTAAAAAACCACTACCGGATTTCACATTCCAACAATTTTTCTCCCACTAAAAATCCCTCCAAGTGATCTCCAATTTTTACTGCTCCCACCCCTGCTGGCGTACCCGTAAAAATATAATCTCCCATTTGCAGCTTAAAAAATTTAGATACGTAGCAAATCAAAAAGTCGAAGTCAAAAATCAAATCCTTGGTGTTACCATCTTGTACCACTACTCCGTTTTTTTTCATTTGAAATTTAATTCCTGCTTCTTGGTTCACTTTTGCTAGCGGAACAAACTTACTCAACGCAGCGGAGTTGTCGAATCCTTTTGCTATCTCCCAAGGATGTCCTTTGGCTTTGCATTGCGCTTGTAGGTCACGGGCGGTGAAGTCAATTCCCAAAGCGATCTCTTGATAGTATTTTTTGGCAAAATCAGGTTGTACGTGTTTTCCATTTTTACAAATCTTCAGTACGACCTCTAATTCATAATGCAGATCTTCCGTAAATTCGGGATAGTACAATGGCTTATTATTGACCAACAAAGCTGAGGGCGGCTTCATAAAGATGAGTGGTTGGGTAGGGACAGGATTATTGAGTTCCTTGGCGTGGTCTCGATAATTTCGTCCGATGCAGATGATTTTCATTCCTTAAACAATTAAAGGGGAATATCCTTTCCAATGCTTTGAAAATAATATTCCCCTTTGGGTTTGGTTAATCTATTTTACAAATGTGTTTATCAAAAATAAAGCGACCGAAAATCCATCAAAGATCAGTTACTCTTCTAAGATTTTCTCTATCGGCCGTCAGAGTCATCACTACCGCTGCTGTACAAAATACAGGACTAGTGATACAATGGTGTCCTGACCAACTTCCGTTAGAGTTCACAATGTTCCCCAAATTATTTTTCATTTTGTTGTGCCATTGATTCCAGCTTTCCTCATCTTGACTCAAAACTAAAGACTCACTCGCCATCATATAACTCAAATACTCCTCCCCACCGTTATTTCCAAAACCTGCTAAGACTTTATCATCTTTTAAGTTTTGGGTAGCAGCTTTGTTGACTTGGTAGGATTGTAAAAAATCGTTGGCTTCCTGCTCGGTGTATCCACTAGCCGCAAGAGCACTCCAAGTTTGTGAATAACCGCTTGAACTATTTTCTTT
>JBCCJE010000745.1:0-3424 GCA_039027925.1 Bacteroidota bacterium | reverse complement strand
TTCTTTTTCCTTTCTGCTGCGTTAAAAAGCCTTTGATGCTCTGGCATCAAGCAAGCACAGGATGCCCCGCATCGCCTACTTTTTTCGCCTTGCCTAAAGAAAAAATAACTGCGCCAAAAATGTAAATTTATTAATGCACCATTCCTTAACGATGGAAAGTCCTTGGTATCGCAAATAGAATATCCAGCGAACGGTAGGTGAAGATGTAGATTCATCCAAAAAAAGAATGGTAGCAATCACTCCGATCACAACCATTCCTATATTTTTCAAAAATTATTTTTTCGTAACCTACGCTAACACCGTTTCTCCTACTTCTTTTCCTCCGTAAACCATAGATACAAATGGTCCATTTATAAACGAATCTGGGTCTAGTTGGCTCTGAAAAACAACCCCTTTCCACGCTCCCGTAGCCAGCATTCTGGCACATTCTGCCAACGGGGCAGCCGTAGTCGTCTGGATAGCACGGAGGGTTTTTGTTCCGATTTGCATAGGTAAAATTCGGTAGGAATCTTCCATCGCTCGGAGTATTCCATTTTTGTCTTTTCCCTGCACAGCAGCATACACGATTACCTGATCGTCTTCTACGGCGGGAACAAATGCCTGCATCGTACTTTGCAGTTTTTTCACCTTAGCTATCCCCTCTTCGGGAGTAACGGATAAAATGTTATTTACCCATTGATAGTGTCCCGGAAAACGTAGGGTTTTATAATCTAAATCTTTTACTTTTCCAGCTAGTGCCTCAGGCAAGTCCGCCGCACCTCCCGAAGTCAAATTATCTTCCAGAGTAAGCCCGTCCACGATAAGTGTTTCTCTTTCCGACAAAGCGGGTAACAATACTTTTTCATAATTGCGAACTGCTACGCATGGCTTTAAATATTCGGTAGCTACACCGACGGGACTCCACGTAAAACCATAAAAATGCGGAGCACGTGCATATTTTGTTAGAGCACCTACTTTCATGGACATTTTATCAATTTTCGTTACGCCGTGTTGCGCACAAAACTCATTGAATAGTTTCATTCCTAGCACATTGATAAATCCAGGGGCCAACCCCGTTTGCAAAACAAAACCTCGATCCGAACCTTCCGCAATTTTTATTACCTCGTTGGTTTCTTTTACGTATTCTGTAAGGTTGGCGTAGTGCAGGTCGTATGCTCTACACAACTTTGCCATACGGGGGGCTTGGCTACCGGGAAGACAATCCAAGAGAATATCACAAGTTTTTAGGATTTCTACCATCTCATCGTTGACCCCTTGGGCAGGCATGGCAAAGGGAGTAGCCACTCCGTGACTTTCGATACCTTCATCAATCCACTGCGCAGCTTCCCGAGCCACTTCCGGATAGAGGTCTCCAATAAATATTTGTGTTTCGAAGGATTTATTTTCGGCGAGGATAAGCCCCACGGCACGTCCAATGCCGCCAGCTCCAGCAATCAATATTTTGTTCATGGACAAATGGTTTTACTTTTATAATTAAATATGGTGGTTAGGTCTTTCAAAATTACGTATGCTGAATAATCTTAATACAAAATTTATTCCTTTTGTCTCGCAAATTTAAATTCTTTGCGGAGAAATAAAAGAGCGGTTATCAGGCAATTTAGGAATGGTTCAATAATAACTTTACATTTTCTACTTGCTCTTTTTCCTTTCTGCTGCGTTGATCCCGAGTACTCGGGACGCCGATGCCCCGCATCGCCTACTTTTTTCGCCTTGCATAAAGAAAAAATAACTGCGCATAAAATGTAAATTTATTAATGCACCATTCCTTATTTTTTCCCAAAAAACTTTTTTAAAAGCTCATCTGCCACACTGAAAGAATCTCTCTTGCCTGCTAGTACTTCTTTCTCTAATTCTGCTATTTGTGATTTTATTTTCTCATTGTGGTAAAAAAAATCTTTCAATCCCTGCCCGATTCGTTCGTGCATCCAGTACAGGGATTGTGTTTTTCTTTTTTGCTCGAAGCTCCCATTCTTTTGAGTAAGTGCTTGATAATCAACCAATTGCTTCCAGATGGCATCAATGCCATTTTTTTCCAAAGCCGAACAAGTCAATACTTTTGGAGTGATTTTGTTGGGTCGGATTGGCATGAGATGCAGGGCGTTGCGATATTCTTTTTGCGTCCTTTTAGCGATAGCCAACCGATCACTATCCGCTTTGTTGACAGCGAGCAAATCTGCCATTTCTACAATTCCTCTTTTGATACCCTGCAACTCGTCTCCCGCACCAGGTACGAGTAGCAATAGAAAAAAATCTACCATCGAATGCACCGCAATTTCGGATTGTCCTACGCCAACTGTCTCAACAAATATGGTATCAAAACCAGCCGCTTCACACAAAATTATAGTCTCTCTCGTTTTCCTCGCTACCCCTCCCAAAGAACCTCCCGTGGGTGAAGGTCGGATAAAAGCATTTTTATCTGTGGACAGTTCGTTCATTCTAGTCTTATCGCCAAGAATACTTCCTTTAGTCAGAGTGCTAGAGGGGTCTATCGCTAGTACGGCTACTTTTCTTTTTTGCGCAATCACGTATTTGCCGAGGGCTTCTATAAAGGTACTTTTTCCTACGCCGGGAATCCCTGTGATACCAATGCGCAAAGAAGCGTTGGTGTGTGGTAGGCAGGCTTCAATAATTTGTTGGGCTTTGCGTTGGTCATCGGGTCTAGTACTTTCAATCAAAGTAATCGCTTGACTCAATATTACCCTATCTCCACGCAGGATACTTTCGACAAAATCATTGACTGATTTGTCTTTCTTTTTCTTGACAGAGAACCGCTCCAATAGCCTTGGATTTAGAGTCCCCTCTATGGATTTTAAAGGTTTACCTCTTTTTGTATTTTTCTTTGAAGATTCCATGTAGTCCTATCCACGTTAAAGATTTTAACGAAATACAATTGCGTTTTTAAAAATTATGTAAAATACTGATTATCAAAATTTTAATATTAAAAATAATTAACATTTGGCTCGTAGCTCTTTTTCTAAAAGTTAATCTTTTTTAAGGTGTTGAAATTAAAACTTTTTCACAACTAAGGGTACTAACTTGGTCGTAATTTAAAAAATATACATTTTTCCATCCGCCGAATAAACTGTAATTTTTTTTTGAAATCTACATTGGTAAACTCTGGTAGTTATCAAAAACTCTCTTACCCCTTTGCAGTTCTCGGCGGATATTTTCTTACCATTTTTTCAAAATTTAAGATTGTCACTTTTCTACTCGTTTTTTATCTTTTTCAAAACGTATAATTCTATTTTTGTGACCGCTTTGAAAATCTGTTGTCTGTATTATCAGCAGACTTCGAACAAACTGTTAGGCACTCCTTTTTATAGAAAATAATCTGGATTTGTGAAGAGCAGTGTTTTTTAATAATGTATATTCAAGCTATGTGGCCTTACGATGAGAATTAGAAATATGCTTGATAAACCACCTA
>JBCCJE010000744.1:0-3433 GCA_039027925.1 Bacteroidota bacterium | reverse complement strand
ATTCACTTGCAATACTTGTCCTTACGCTATTGAGTACGAAGATCGGCTAATTGATTTGCACAAAAAATACGCTCCAAAAGGGTATCCTGTGATTGCGATTAATCCGAATGATCCCGAAGTAAAAGAGGGCGATAGCTACGCGGCGATGCAAGTAAGAGCGGAAGAAAAATCTTTCCCATTTGAATACCTGTTCGATGAAGGTCAAAAAGTATATCCAAAATACGGGGCAACCAAAACTCCTCACGTTTTTATTTTGGATAAGGATATGACAGTGAAGTACATCGGCGCCATTGATGATAATCACGAGGATGCAAGCATGGTCAAAGAAAAATACGTGGAAGCAGCCTTGACAGCGATGGAAGCAGGTAATGATCCTGATCCGAATTTTACCAAGGCCGTAGGGTGTACCATCAAGGCTAAGAAAAAAATGATGTAGGCTTTTTTAATTAATGATGAATAATTAATAATGAGCGATAAGTGAGGGGGCTTGGTGAAATGCCATGTCAAAGAAAATAAGCACGGAGATACAGAGAATATAGAATTTCTCAAAGTCTCCTCACTTATCGCTCATCATTAATCCAACTACTGCGCTCACCTTCTCCACATCTGTTTCAAAATAATCATTCTCTGATATTCCATTTTTAGAAAGCTGTAAGTGAGGATTCACGGAGGTCATAGGACTTTTGATCAGGCCTTTGCCCGATAAATGAAATGTTTCGGCTCGGGTAGTCCGCACAAGTTCCACGATGTTTTGTGCGTTCACGCCAGCACCCGGCATGATCTTAATCCTACCGTTTGCTTTCTCCACCAATTGTTGTAACAAGACTTTCCCGTCGTAGGCATTGGCACGTTGGCCCGACGTAAGCAAACAATGTGCTCCCGCTTCGATAATTTTTTCTAGTGCAACGAATGGATCAGCCACCCCGTCAAATGCTCGGTGAAAAGTAACCTGCATAGGAGCTGCCAACTGTATAAGTTCTTGGGTACGCTCTACGTCAATTGTTCCATCTTTGTGCAAAAGACCGAGGACAACACCATTGATTTTTTTCCCATCATCAGTTTTTACATTTTTACAAAAAAGAATATCTCGTTTGATGGTTTCAAATTCGAGTGGGGTGTAGTGGAAGTCGCCAGGACGAGGGCGAATCAAAACGAAAATATCTATGTCAACTAAGGCTCTCGCTAGCAAGATAGCAGAGGCACTCGGCGTAAGACCTCCAAGTTCAAGTGCCCCACACAGTTCGATACGATGTGCTCCTGCTTTTTGGGCATTGATGGCAGATTGAACGGACGCTGCACAAACTTCGATTTTTAAATTTTTCATCAATAATTTTTTTACGTATTACTTTCGTGGTTAAAAAAATAGAGTAGCTACAAAGTCTTTAAGTTTTTTTCTCCGTTATAAAAATAATCGTAATTACCTAGCCCTATGCTTTGAGAACTTCGCGGGATAGCAAATAAGTAAAGCAAAAGTTCTTAAAGCCAACGAAAGCTCCATAATTTGGCTTTAAGAACGCTTGCATTCCCACGTTCGCATCTCACGGAGTTCTCAAAGCCTGTGGCTAAGTAGTTACAAATAATCTTTATGACTTCGCGTCTTCATGGCAAAAAAAAAATAATCCTCGTGACTTCGGAGCTAGCAATTATTAATTAAAACTTCGTGCTTTATCAAGCGAAAATTATATTTTTGCCAATGTTGGAAATTGATTTTTTTTGACCAAAATAGATTCTAAAAAATAAAAATAAAATTTATGAGACTTATTTCTTTTTTCCTACTCCCTTTTATTTTGACAGCCTGCGGTAACGAACAAAACGCCTATCTGAAACCCCGCAACCTCATCGAGTTTGGGATTCCCTTAACGATCTTGGCACCCGACAGCGTAGATATTAACAAGGAAAACCTAGGGGTACAAAATGAAGTGACGATTGCTAGTGAAGGGTCGGGCGAGTACGAAGTGAGAATTTATTTTGGCGAAGCAACCACTTCCGATGTGGGAGTCATCAAAGCGCAACAATTAGAATTTTTGAAGGGAACAGATATTTTTTCTAAAGTAACTTTGGACGAACCGAACGGATTTATTTACGAGACGAAGATTGACTCTTCCTTGTACAGTTATGGCTTTCGGCGAATATTAGTTCAGGGAAATCGAGAATATATTTTTACCTCGGGAAGTGGCATTTTCACCAAAGCGCAAGCGGAGGAAATGTATAAAGCCACCAAGCCACAGGAAATGCGCAAGCAATAAACTATCTGGCATCCTACAAAATAAGAAAAGGCTTTCACAAAAATTTGTGAAAGCCTTTTCGTTTTTTGAGTTGTTCTCTTCTAGGCTTCTTGTACGATCTCGTATCCAAAGAAGACGAGGATCAAAGCTAGGATGCTAATAATGATCATGGGTAAAAGGATTTTGTTTTAAAAAATTGTAATTAGGTTCCAAAATACTAAATGTAGATGTGTATCTAACTAATATAGTTGCATCAAGATACGATAGAATCTTCGATCACACAAATCGGAAGAAAATAGTTCTTGTGACAGGATTGCCGAGGATGCCGAAAAAAAGACCGAAAATGTAACTTTTTCGATCTTTTTTGGTGCATTTGAGCCAGAGATGGAAAAATACTAAAAATTATTTTTTCTCCAATCTGTCAGCGTGCGGTCGTTATTTTAAAGCGGCAGCGTATCTTCTACCTACTTCTTTCCAGTTAATGACATTAAAAAATGCCGCTACGTAGTCGGGTCTTTTATTCTGATACTTGAGGTAGTAAGCGTGCTCCCAAACATCCAATCCCAATATGGGAGTTCCTTTTTTATCTGCTACGTCCATCAAGGGATTATCTTGATTCGGAGTGCTTGTGACAAATAATTTTCCTCGATTGCTCACACACAACCACGCCCAACCTGAACCAAAACGAGTTTTGGCAGCCGCTACAAATTCTTCCTTGAAAGCATCGTAGGAACCAAAATCTGCTTTGAGTGCTTTTGCGATTTTTGAAGTAGGCCCTGGCTGACCACCTCCCTTAGGAGACATTATTTTCCAGAACAAAGAATGATTGTAAAATCCGCCACCATTGTTGCGCACACCATCACTTTCGTTAGAAACTTTTTTTAAAATATCTTCGATTGATTTTTTTTCTAAGTCAGTTCCTTCAATTGCTGCGTTCAGTTTGTTGGTGTAGCCGTTGTGGTGCTTGGTGTGGTGAATGGTCATAGTACGCTTGTCAATGTGAGGAGCTAGTGCGTCATAATCGTAAGGGAGTTTAGGAAGTTTGAAAGCCATAATTTGATTTAATTTTTTAATCCCGGAAGTCGGGCTTGGTTTGGTAATTTAATTGTTTTAATGTTTGTAAAAAAACGCCCAAAGATAATTAAGTTTCGCAAAAACGAAAGCAGCATTTTTTTAGAAGAACGCTTATCCATCCGAAAGGTTTTATT
>JBCCJE010000743.1:0-3439 GCA_039027925.1 Bacteroidota bacterium | reverse complement strand
TTACATTTTCTACTTGTTCTTTTTCCTTTCTGCTGCGTTGAAAAGCCTCGCTGATGCCCTGCATCGCCTGCGTTTTTCGCCTTGCATAAAGAAAAAATAACTGCGCATAAAATGTAAATTTATTAATGCACCATTCCTAAGGATGGTTAGTTCTAACTATGAGGGAATTTTACTATTAAATTTTTGCACCTAAATTGCGGGTTTTAGGACACCTCCTCCCTGCTACTGTCAGGGTAGAAGGGTCTATAAACCCGCAATTTTTTTGCAAAAAACAGTATGAAAGACTTATTAATCAGAATCAATCACCTTGTTTCTTTGAACCCCTAAATCCCCTTGTGGTAACGCCAAGAAAATTAGAAGGAGAAGATATACCTGCCCTAGTCCAACTTGCCAATAACAAAAAAATCTCCGACCAAATCGTCAATATCCCCTACCCTTACCGAGAACTTGACGCAGCGTTTAACCTCAACCCAATTTCTCCAAAATCTTCCAATGCGCCTCCGATATGGCATTTAAACTAAACAAACAAAATCCCTTCGCCCCAGCATCTTTTACAATCTTTACAGCTTTCTCCATTTCCTCGGCGGGAATGTGCTGCATAAATAACCCACTGTAAACGGGTTTTGGATTTTCCACTCCTTTCAACCTACCGAGTGCTTTTTCGACTTCCTTTCCTATCCACTCAATGTCCTCGTTATAAAATCCTTGGTACAACATCGGTAGAAAACCATCCAAATCCCAACGGTGCCATTGCTGCCGTACGCTTTCCCAATTCGGAAAAACAGCAGCCGTAATTGGTTTATTATATTTTTTTGCCATTGGCACACAAAAGCTATTGACCACATTCGAAACGGCATTGTAGCGAAACTGCCGCCAAGCCTTATTGGCCGGTGCTTCCTCTCCCAAATCCATCGGATCAATACCGTGTTTTTCCTTAAACAAATTTCTACAATTTTGGGAGTACGGATAATCGTACTGTGGGTATTCTTTGTCCTGAACGATATTGTATTTCGGTTGCAATGCTTCGGCGAGAATCACATCGGGCTGGCGCACGTAATCCAAATGAACCCCATCCAAGTCTTCAATTTTAGCAAGGGCTTCTACGTTGCCCGCCACAAATTCCTGTACTTCGGGGTGGCAAGGACACATGAATTTATAATAATCTACGTACGCAGGGTGGGTATTGGAAGGATTTCCATTTCTGTTGACAGAAAACCAATCAGGATGCTTTTCGACCATTGACTTTTCGTTCAGCGGCATCGTCCACATCCAAGCGTGTACCTCTAGGTCAAACGAGTGCGCTAGAGGAATTATGCCTTCGAGCCATCTTTCCTTTACGGGTAAAATGGGGTGATCGAATAGGGTCTCTCGACTAGCGTACACCTGCGGTAGAATCCCTTCAAATCCAGCTTTTTTGAGTCGCTCAAAAGATTTTTTCCAATCATCTTCCTTCCATTCTAAGCTGGGTCGTAACCAAACCCAACGATTCGGTAGCGGCTTGGGTGTGCTGAATTTTTTTACCGAAGTCACTTCGGTATTTTTCGAAGCCGGCTTTTCCGAAGGAGTATTACAGCCCATCCAAGGAGTCCCCGCAGCTACCGCTAGGCTTCCTCCTACAACTGTTTTGATAAAGGTTCTTTTTTTCATTTTAAATTATTTTGAATTGAACTGGGGTTATTTTACTTACCGAAATGCAATAAATAAAAAATTACAGCTAAATCGGTTCGTCAAGCAAATCGTTCGTCGTTCGTGATGTAGGCTTTAGATCTTTCCCAACCTTATACCCCTTTACTGCATAAAACAATACATACACGTAACACACAATCGCTATGGAATAACTCGTCTGCAATCCTATTTTATCCGCCAAAAAACCGTGGATAAATGGAACAACCGCTCCGCCTACAATCGCCATAACGAGTAATCCAGAGCCCTTGCTGGTAAATTTTCCCAAACCATCAATGGCCAATGTAAATATATTACTCCACATGATCGAATTGCAAAAACCAACGAGAATGATCGCCCAACCTGCTACCCAACCCGACATCGTAATCCCTGTCAGCAAAAATAAAATGGCGGCGGCGGCCATGATTGCAAGTAAGGTATGAGACTTCATCCTTTGTAAAACAGCCGCTCCGACAAAACGCCCAATCATCAATCCACCCCAGTAAAAGGAAAGATACCGTCCAGCAGATTCACTATCTAATCCAGCGATATGATCTTCTCCCAAAAAGCTAATCATAAAACTGGCAATGGATACTTCCGCCCCCACGTACATAAAAATAGCACCAGCCCCTAGTAGCAAATGAGGAAAATCAAAAACAGAATTTTTACCCACGATGCTTATCTTGTTACTTTCTTTGACGGAATCTAAATCTCGAATATTGGGTAGCTGGATAAATGCAAAAACTCCAGCCAAGGCAAAAAGGGCAATGGCTAAACCCACGTAGGGCATCTGTACGGCTTCCGCTTGTTGTTCTTTAGGGAGTCCTTCGATACCACTTAGGATCAAAGCAGAACCGAACAAAGGCGCCATGACTTTTGCTGCGGAGTTGACCCCCTGCGCTAAGTTCAATCTACTCGCCGCCGTCTCGGGGGTTCCTAAAACGGCTACGTAGGGATTAGCAGCTACCTGCAAAACGGTAACGCCCGTAGCCAAAACAAACAATGCTCCGAGGAATAACGGATAGTAAACAACAACAGAGGCAGGATAAAATAACAATGCTCCTACACCCATCAAAGATAGACCGATCACAATTCCCGTTTTGTATCCGTATTTGTCCAAAACAATGGACGCTGGGTAGCCCATCAAGAAAAATGCGCCAAAGAAACAAAATTGTACTAGAGCAGCTTCCGTATATCCAAAGTCGAACAATTCTTTTACAAAAGGAACAAGGATGTCGTTCAATGCAGTCAAAAAGGCCCACATAAAAAATAGGGAAACTAAAAATATAAAGGCGGTTTTGTAGTTATGGTTTTTCGTCATGTTTTGATTTTATGAGTTAGTAATGGTTGAGTCATTTATCGTGCATATTAGGAATGGTTCAATAATAACTTTACGTTTTCTACTTGTTCTTTTTCCTTTCTGCCGCGTTGAAAAGCCTCGCCGATGCCCCGCATCGCCTATGTTTTTCGCCTTGCATAAAGAAAAAATAACTGCGCATAAAATGTAAATTTATTAATGCACCATTCCTTAGATTTGCCAAATCTTCAAGATTCTGACATACCATCAATGATGCTTAGGTTTAGAAAATTGATAAACCCTCATAGCATCATCGTTACAACCAAAAAGTAGGTAAGTACCGTTAGCTGTTTTTATAGTTTGAATTTGTTTGTTAATTTGCTTGGCGGTAAAACTTTTAAAATCTCGAATAATATCAGGTAAAGTTTGCTTTTCACTCACCGATTGAGCAACAAGATGTACATGGTTACTCATTATCAC
>JBCCJE010000742.1:0-3443 GCA_039027925.1 Bacteroidota bacterium | reverse complement strand
GCACACGACTGTACTACGACAAAGATGGTGAAGAAATTACAGGTTTCTTTTTTACCGAAAATATGATGTTCGCTGGGTTTGAAAGTTTTCTGAGTCAGCAACCGAGCCTTCAAGGAATTAAAACTTTAGAACCCTGCGAATTAATTGTTATCCCCTACTCTGCCTACCAAAATCTGTACGATGCAATTCCAAGATTTAATATTTTTACTAGAAAACTACTAGAAGAAAGATTCATCTTCGCACAAAAAGTGGTAGCGTCTTTAATTTTGGATAAACCCGAAGAACGGTATCTCAACCTATTCCGCCGACAACCCGAATTACTCAATAGAGTACCTCAACACATGCTCGCTACCTACCTTGGTATCACCCCCGTCTCATTGAGTAGAATCCGTAAAAGAATTTTTGAGGATGGAGTTCATTTACCTCCGTGAAGTGCTTCCCCAAAATTTCATTTTCTTATCTTTTGTTAACGTTCCATCGTCCTCTTCCCGCCTAACTTTGTAGCGAACAGAAATATCTATAAAATGAAATCCATTCAAACTGAAATCATCATTAATGCCCCCAGAGAAAAAGTCTGGCAGCTATTGACCGATTTTAAAAATTATCCTACTTGGAATACCTTCATCGTATCCATAGAGGGTGAACTCAAAGAAGGTGGTCGCCTCAAAAACAAAATGGTAGTTGATGGTAAGCGGCAAACCTTCCGACCCAAAATTCAAAAAGTAATCCCGAACGAATACCTCGAATGGCTAGGCAAAGTACCACTAGGCATGTTTAATGGGCAGCACTACTTCCAATTAGAAACTGTCGGAAATGGACAAACTAAACTGACCCACGGAGAGTATTTTAGCGGTTGGCTGCGAGGTATGATTATGAAAAAAATTGGAGCAGCTACGCGTCGAGGTTTTATAAAAATGAATGAGGAGTTGAAAAAATTAGCAGAAGGTTAGGAATGAAAAATTCACCCTTGTACGTACACGATAAATTTTTCCTCAAAAAATTCGCCCTCAAAAAAATCTCGTACGGAAAGTTTTTCCACGTATGCTCCTTTTCCTAGGGCCTTAATTTCCTTTTTCAGGTTTCCCCCTTTTAACGCAATGAGGCCATTAGGCATAAAATGTTGATGTTGTTTTTTGTACAGTCGCTGAGTCCATATCATCAATTTATCCAAAGTAGCTACTGCCCTCGTCACTACGAAATCAAACTTTTGTCCTTTGAGTTCTTCCGCACGAACTTGCCTAGCAGTTACATTTTTAAGTCCTAATGCTTTGGCAACCTCTTGTACTACTGTAATTTTTTTTCGAGTACCATCAATGAGGACAAAATTTGTAGCTGGAAAAATGACTGCCAAAGGAATCCCCGGAAATCCTCCTCCCGTACCCAAATCCAAAATGTCAGCCTGAGGCTCGAATGCTATCATCTTAGCAATAGCTAAAGAATGAAGGACGTGCTTGTGATAAATATTTTCAATATCCTTACGGGAGATGACATTGATCTTAGTATTCCATTCGGCGTAGAGATCACCTAGTCTTGAAAATTGATGAATCTGATCTTTGGTAAGATTGGGGAAATAATCCAAAATTTCTTCCATGAATTCAAACGATTAAAAATAACTTATCCCAAAAATTTTGCTCAAATGTAATCATTAATTAATTTGCTGCATCTATTTCTCATAGAGTTTTGTGGAGCGTACAGAAAGTGGAAATAAACACTACATACGAATAGTGCCTTGGTTGTTAACCATCTCCCCTACTCTCTTGTTAAAACTCAAATCATATTTCTGAAAAAAATCAAAAGATCAGTACTATGGACTTTGACCTCAGCGGATTACAAGTGATCTACGAAGATAACCATTTGATCGGAGTCAATAAGCCCAGTCGGATATTGGTACACGGGGACGCTACGGGCGACACTCCACTCACTGCGTACGTGAAGCAATACATAAAAATGCGATACCAAAAACCTGGAGATGTATTTTTGGGTGTTGTCCACCGTTTGGATCGCCCCGTGAGCGGAGCTATCATTTTTGCCCGAACGTCCAAGGGACTTTCCAGAATGCAAAAAGTATTTGCGGAGCGTAAAGTGCAAAAAACCTATTGGGCCATTTCGAAAAATAGACCCGAACCACTAGAAGGTAGTTTAAAAAATTACCTCGTAAAAGATACCACTAAACATATTGTAAAGATATTGGAGCGTCCTAGTCGTCGCTATCCCAATGCCAAGCTCGCCAATCTGAATTATAAAATGATTGCAGAAGTAAGTGGTAATCACTTAATTGAGGTAAATCCTATCACAGGCAGACCACACCAAATTCGAGTACAACTTGCGCAAATCGGATGCACCATCGTAGGTGACGTAAAATACGGCTACTCCAGACATCAATGGAAGGGAAATATTAATCTACACTGCCGTAGTATGGCTTTTATTCATCCTGTCAAAAAAGAACCTGTAACCATTACAGCAGCACCACCAACGCACGATCAAATATGGGACATGTTTGAGGATTCGGGATTGTGGTAGGCTGGGAGTCCAAAAACAAGAAAAGGCACTTACCTAAGTAAGCACCTTTCTATTCAAATCTGTATTTCTCAAGTAGTATTAATTGGCAGCTACCGTTTCCATGGTGGAAGTTGTTACTGGCACACCGAATACATCACAACCATCCAATGAAGTATTACAAAGGTTGGTCTTCATCTCCGTCAAAGTACTGATACAGTTCGTCAATACAGTAATTCTATCGTTCACACTTGGAGTTACATTATTACTACCTCTCAACCAACTCAACTCAGTTTCGATCGTATTGATACAAGCATCAATATTATTGATTGGTGAAACGATTCCTGTCGTGGTGGGTGATACTTGGAACGTAGTCGTACATGGGCAATAGTCAAATGTCTGATCATTGATCATATTGCACCAGTTGGTCACCTCGGTAGTGTTGCAAACCGTAGGACAAACATCTTTGCAGATCCAAGCACAAGCTACTGGTACGGTATTGTTGGACCAGTTTCCGATGCCTACGCCAAATGTAGTTCCCGTAAATCCATTGCAGCAGCACCATTCGTGAACGATAGCACAAGCTACGTGTACAGGCGTGTACCAACTGTTATTAATTACATTGATATTAATAGGCACGCAAGGTGTCGTAGGATTAGTGCAGCACGCTTCTACTTCTTGTACAGTAGCGCAAGGGACGATATTCACTAAGGGAGGTTCGCCGTTGCCACCATTCCAGATTGTACCAACACCGTTACAAATCATATCGCATACTTGCTCATTGGACATACCGTTACTTACAAAAAATCGGTTGAAGGTAGTACCTTCTGGAGTTGTCCATTGGAAGTTACTCACTCGGTTCTGAAATTCGTCACTAGAAATAACCTGATTGAAAATTTCGATTCCAGCTTCCACTTTAGCAGCCTGTGCTGGAGTGAATCGGTTGG
>JBCCJE010000741.1:0-3443 GCA_039027925.1 Bacteroidota bacterium | reverse complement strand
TATTTCAGTACTTTGATTGCCTACCTGTGCGAATTTCCGCAAAATGGACTTCGTTAATAACTTCATGTGAAAATAGTAAAGAATAAAAATAAGGTGCTTTAACCCAGTAGTAAGTTACGAAATATTGATGTGTTATAAAAAATAAAAAGGTTGAAGATGGAGATAAAATTAAGTTAAAAATACGAATTGGAGAGAATAAAAAATTCTCCTTACCTTTGAAAAAATAATATGTATTACTGTTGATTGTTGACACTATGTTGACACCAAATAAAAAAAGAGCCAACCAAATTAATGATTGACTCTTTCGTAAGTCTTTGTAAATCAATGATTTACGTTAGTCGGGGCAGCAGGATTCGAACCTGCGGCCCCCTGCTCCCAAAGCAGGTGCGCTAACCGGACTGCGCTATGCCCCGATACATTTTTTGAAAAACGTTTCTATTGAAATTAAGAGCAATTTTGCTCTTTTTATTAGTTTCAATTGATATATTTTCAATGCGGACGCAAAGAAAGGAATAATAATTTGTAAAGTCAATTGTTTGTTTAAAAAAATCGTGCCGTGTCAAATGACTTGGCGAATTTCATTGATAGGGAAGAGGATATCAAATTTTTTCTCTTTGCTTACTATCAATCTTAATTTTTTTGTCTAAAGTACTTTCCCTCAATTAAACTCCATAGTTTTTAATTCTTAATAATACCTTTGTGTCCTATGAAAATAATCCATTTTTCCGACACACACTTAGGGTATCACGAGTTAGACAAGCTCAGTTCTTCGGGTATCAATTTAAGAGAACAAGATGTTTATGATGCTTTTGAAAAAGTGGTAGATGCCGCCTTAGAAATAAAGCCTGATTTGATTTTGCACTCCGGGGACTTTTTTCACAGACCTTCTCCTGCTAATCGTCCGATGATCTTTGGATTGGAGCAATTGGCGCGACTGTCCGAAGCGAATATTCCCATCGTTATCATTGCGGGTAATCACGAAACACCCAAGACCATTTTTACCAGTCCCATACTGAAGGCCTTCCGTACTGTTCCCAATGTTTACCCCATTTTTTCTCAACGGTATGAGACCTTGGAGTTTGGAGATTTGGTGGTGCACGGTATTCCGCATATCAACGATGATAATGTAGAATTATCCGAAATGGATAAAATCGTACCTATCAAAGGTAAATTTAATATCATCATGCTACATACTTCTATCGGGAAAAGCTACATGATGGACGAGTACGGCGAAAAATTATTCCCTCCCGAGCGGTTGGAATTACTGGATCAATTTGATTACGTGGCGCTTGGTCATTGGCATAATTTCCAAAAAGTGAGTAAGCTAAAGACGGCTTGGTACTGTGGTTCTACGGAGCGAATGAGTGAGACGGAAGCAAAGCAAGAAAAGGGTTTTTGTGTATTTGATTTGGAAAAAGGAAAAAAAGTAGAACCTGAATTTGTAGCGATTCCTACTCGTAATTGGATGGTTGAGGAAATCAAAAATTGTAAAGATAAAACAACCGCCGAGATTGAAGCGCACCTGCATACACTCGCAACACGAGATGATCTCAAAGATGCTTTGTTGAGTATTCATCTTCACGATATTCCACCTATTCAGTCGGTAGAACTTTCTAGTCGGAAAATATACACAATGTTGGAAGCCCCTGCACATATTTCCATTCACCGTAAGTTTGTTGTTACAGATACAGAGAAAGCTGGTTTTCAAAATAACTCGGAAAGTTTGGTGAGCTTAATGAAAAATTTTATTGCCAGCGAAATTGACGATGAAGCCAAAGCCAAAACTTTAGGGGAAAAGGCACATTATTATTTTGAGATATTTGATACGGGGGAGTATAAGAATAGGTAGTCTTTTCCAAATTTGACTTAAATATAAATGAACAAAAATCACAAAGCTGGTAGAATATTTTTCGTAGGATTTTCAATTTTTTTAGTTGGAGTTTTCTTTTGGTGTTTTTTCTATCTTCCTTTTCAACTTACAAAAGGAATAGAATCAATGGGGGATAGCATTTTTAAAAGTATGGAAAGGTCAGCAGAAAATAGAAAAAGAGAAAAGGAACGGAAAGAGACCTACGGAAGAAAAGTATTTCCGATTTCAAAAAGTAAATATTTTGAAATGGATACTTTGACAAATTATCAATCACAGATTTCACCCTCAAACATTAAAAGTGTAGCTGGAGAAATAAAAATTTCGACAAAGCAAAAGCAATTAATTTTCAAAAATCATAACGATCCTAGTGGTGTGGTTGGTGTTGAGGATCATAGCATAGTTGGACAAGTTGATGATCTGCGTAAAGTCATTGTTAGGTCTAGCTACCGCCGTCATGTGGAGTATCAAATTATTGATTTAGCAAGCGGAAAAATTGATACGATACCAGATTATCCGAGTTTTTCTCCCAGCCTAAAATACGTGGCGTCTAATGCTTTTTATTCCAAAGATACTATCCACGGCGGACTCCATATTTATACTATTTACAAGGGAAATATAAATCTGATGGGAAAAAGAGGAGCGGGTAAATGGATGGCAGATCAGATGTTTTGGTTGGACGATAAAACGATTTATGCAAAAATAGTTAAGATGGAAGATGGAGATTTTCAAAAGAGAGATTTCGAATATGTCAAAATTGATTTGAATTATTTTTAATCATAAATAGAAAACTTTCCGTAGAAAGAAATTCATAACAATTTAAATGCAAATCTGAGAGTATGTCTAAATTTTAACTTCCTGAAAACCAATCCCGAGTACTCGGGAAACTTAACTTCAAATTCACGCACTCATGTATCTCGATATAATCGTTTATGAATTTATCGTCAAAACCATAAACTGTTGATTTTCAGTTCCTTAAAATTTTAGACATACTCTGAAAAAGAAGATTACATCTCATAACAGCAACATGATTTTAAAAAAATTACAACTTAAAAATTTTAAACAGTACGGTGATCTTGATTTAGATTTTCGGGAGGGACTAGTAGGTATTGTTGGGAAAAATGGATCGGGGAAGTCAAGCGTTTTTGAAGCTATTCTGCTATGTCTTTTTGGAAGTATTCCCTTGGACAAAAGTCACTACAAGTCAAGTTGGGTAGCCCCAAAAGATAGCGTCCGGTTGGAGTTGGTTTTTGAGGTGAAAGGGAAAGTATGGCGCGTGGTGCGAGAGTTTAGAGGAAAAGCACTAGCCCCCAAGGCAGGACTTTACGATCATAAAGCCGAAATGGTGGCTACTGATTCTAAGCCGGTGACTTCGGAAGTGACTCGATTATTGGGTATGGATAAGGACGCATTTACGCGTTCTGTTTTTTCGGGACAAAAAGAACTGGGGATCATTTCCAATACCAAAGGAGAGGAACGTAAGCGAATGGTACGGAAGATGGTGGGCTTAGATAAATTGGATGATATTCAAAAAATTATTCGGGAAGATCGGAATACCTTGGGGAAAGAAATGCAG
>JBCCJE010000740.1:0-3454 GCA_039027925.1 Bacteroidota bacterium | reverse complement strand
TTTTCACGTAAATTCGATAATTATTAATTATTCATTTTTAATTATTCATTATTCACTACCTCCCGTTATTTAGTCTTTCACAATTTGAAAATCCAAAGATCCGCATTGAATTTCTGGAGCATACTCGGAGGGAGAAAATTGATATTTCCTACCCCTATCCAAGATATAATTTAAAATATCTTGATCCGTAATTGTTGTGTTATTTTTATCAATGGAAGTGGACGCAACACTTCCATTTTTTCTTATACAAATTTTAATAGTCACTTTTCCCGACTGTGCAGGTTGGAGCTGAAAGGGAGGTTTAAACAGTACCTTGCGATCTTTGAACCTCACCGTGGGCGGCACTTTATTTTTAGGTACTTCCGTAGTCGGATTATCCTCTTCATCTTCGCCGGGAAAAGAATCCGCTACTTCTAGTAAGTGCCCCGTAGTATCTTGAAGACTTTTTGAAGACCTACGGGCTACATTTTCTGCTTGTTCGGGTTCATTTGTAGTTGTTTTGTTAGCACCGCAGGCCATTATAAAAATCAATAGTAAAAATGGTAAATGTTTCATTTCCTATCTTTATTCTCCCCTGAACTCAGGTTTTCTTTTTTCCAAAAAAGCGGCAACGCCTTCCTGATAATCGTAGGTGAGCGACGCATCATTTTGCAACTGTTCCTCTACGGCAAGCTGATGATCCAAGTCATTGGTAAGCGATTTGTTAAGCGCACGTTTGGTCAGCCCAATTCCCTTAGTGGGCATGTTAGCTAGTTTGGCCGCCAACTTCTGAACCTCACTATCAAAATCATCCTCGGCTACGGCTTTGTAGATCATCCCCATCATTACGGCATCTTTAGCGGGTACTTTATCTCCCAAAAAGGTAAGCGCAGTAGCACGGGCCAAACCAATCAACCTCGGCAAAGTGAATGTACCGCCGCTATCTGGAATCAAACCAATTTTGCTAAATGCCTGTAAAAAGTACGCAGACTCCTTGGCTACCACGATGTCGCACGCCAAAGCGATGTTGGCACCTGCCCCCGCAGCAATACCATTTACGGCGGCGATGATAGGTTTTTCAATTTCCCTCAGAAGTTTGATGAGCGGATTATAGTGATCGCGTACAATTTGTTCGATCGTTTTTCCACCTTCCGCCGTCGCTTCGGCTAGGTCTTGACCAGCGCTAAATGCTTTGCCCGTACCCGTGATAATAATACATCGGATGGCTGCGTCGGCTGCGCAATCCTTGAGCATCTGCTGCATACCCAAGGCAATCTCCTCGGTGACGCTGTTGAATTTTTCGGGCCGATTGAGGGTAATGGTAGCAATGCCATTTTCAGTTGCGAAAAGAATACTTTCCATTGGTAATTTTAATTGATGATAAATGATGCTGCGAAGATACAATTTAGTGGAGAATCTTCGGAAGGAGAAAAGGGAGTGAGGTGCGGGTTATGAGTCATCAAAAATACGTGAACCCCCAACCCACAATATCGCAACACAAATGTTAATAACTTTTTTTGGAAAAAATAAAAAAATGTCAATCCCTTGTCACCATTGGGTTCGCTACGATTCAGAGCAGATTTTATTTTTAAAAACAAAATATTTTAAAAGATAACAATTTGTTTTTTTACAAAAAATTGTTTTAATTTGTGATCGAGACACTATTTTTGTTTTAAAATAAACCCAATAATAAAATGATCCGAGAAGACAGAATACAACTCAATAACCGATTTATCGAGGTTTTCAAATTATTACAAGAACGTGGAGAAATCGTGCTCAATGATCGGGGAGGAAAAGGCATGGGAGATTTTGCGAAGAAAATTTTAGGTAATCGAGCTTATGGTCATATCATTCGCGCTTATTTAAATCAAGATGACAAACGCGTGATTGATTATCATCAAGCGCGGGCAGTATGTAGAGAATACGGTGTGAACGAAAGCTACCTGATAGATGGCGAGGGAACGCCTTTTGGATTTGATTTGCCAAAAACAACGCAAAGCCATGCTCCGATGCCTATGCAGGGCAATATTTTGTTTACTACGGTTCAGGCGTTTGCGGGTTCAGGCACTGGACTAGATGGGGCTAGTCCGTCAACGGATGAGGAAAACGAATATTTTGCCATTCCGGGCATGAGTGGTAGTGGTATGGTGGCTTTTTCTATCGAAGGAAACTCCATGGAACCCGTCATCAATGATAGTGACATCATCATCTGTAGAGAAGTTCAAAGTCTCAATGAGATCAAGGACAATGATATTTATGCCGTAAAAAGTAACGGATCGTTGTGGGTAAAGTACGTAAAACGAATATTCAACAATCGAGGTAGGATAGTAGCACTAAAACTTATTTCTGCTAACAGTTTAGAGTTTGATCCATTTGAAGAAGAAGTGAACGAATACACTCGATTGTACAAAGTAGAGAGTCGTATCAGTAGTTTATAATACGATGACCTCATAGTCTGGCTTTGTTGCTGGACTATGATTTTATTGATTTTCTACTTACGGTTTTTGTTTTTTTGTGAAAAAAAGTCGTTTGGGCTAACTATAAAAAAAATTCCTCGGTTCAAATTACAAGAAAACTACACCCAAAAATTAATGTAAAAATACTCAAACAATTTTGTTTGAGTATTTTGTTTTTACAACAATATGTTTTATTTTGTGCTTGTATCAGCAATGATGCAAGCAGCTAAAAATGAAACAAAAGTTATGGCAAATGTAAATCGTCAAGAACTCAATCGGCGTTTCAAGTTGGTTTACCAAAAGCTGATTGCACGAGCAGCCATCGTCAAAAACGATCGCTCTCGGAGTCAGTCTGCATTTGCCGAACGATTAGGTACGAAAGGACACATCATCAATGCGTACCTCCAAGACAAACGAAAGATTACTTACGAACAGGTAAAACTACTGTGCACCCACTATTCGGTAAATGAAGCGTACATGTTTCAAGGAATAGGACAACCTTTTTCAAAAACAAAATTACCTGACCCGGAACAAAGACTAGCTATGGTTTTAGGGATTAATTTTTCCCCTAATATCTTGTTTACGAGTGTGGAAGCATTTGCGAGCAATACAATTGGGGTGGATTTACTAGAAGAAAATGAGTGGTTTCGCATCCCCGGTGTGAATGGAGATTTGGTTGCCTTTAATATCAATGGCAATAGCATGATGCCGACGATTTCGTCGGGCGACATGGTGATTTGTTCACCACTAGAAAATACAAATGAACTGATAGATAATGAAATTTACGCAGTAGTGACCAATCAGTCGGTGTGGGTAAAACGGGTACAAAGACGCTACAACCGACACAATTATTGGACACATCTACGACTGATCTCCGACAACCACGAGGAGTACGATCCGTTTATCATCGAAATAAATGAGGTAAGAAGATTGCTAAAAGTAAAGAGGAGATTAACGGGGCTTTTGTAATTAATAATTAATAATGAAAAATTAATAATTAGGGGTGTACAAAGTTTTGA
>JBCCJE010000739.1:0-3461 GCA_039027925.1 Bacteroidota bacterium | reverse complement strand
GTCAAAACAATACATCTACAAACTAAATAGCTGCTTAATTTGATTAGACCTTCTGCGTGATACTTCAATTTCCTCGCCCGTTTTCAATGTGATTTTTAATTTCCCGTTGAACCAAGTATCCAATTTTTTTATAAAATTCAGATTGATGATTTGTTGGCGATTGACTCGAAAAAAGGTGCTTTGGTCGAGCACTCCCTCTAGGTAATTAAGGGATCGTTGGATGAGGGGTTTATTATCCTCAAAGTAAATTCGCGAATAATTTCCAACGGATTCAAAAATACGGATGTCGTTAATTTTTACGAACCAACATTTCTCACCATCTCTGACAAACACTTGTTGGGTAGGAAAATCAGATCGCTTGGTTCGAGTTGCTTGAAGGTTTAGTTTGGCGATAGCTTTTTCCAACCGATCTTTTTTGATGGGTTTCAGTACGTAGTCTATGGCGTTGTAATCGAAAGATTTGATGGCGTATTCGTCGTAGGCAGTCGTGAAAATCACTTTAGGTATTTTATCCAAACTTTCCAACAATTCAAAACCATTCATCCCCGGCAAATGAATATCTAAAAATAAAACTTCGGGGTCGGTCTTTTTTAACAATGCTTTTGCATCCTCTCCATTTTCAGCTTCGTGGATTTCGTCAAATATGTCTAGGGATGCAATTAATTGTACCAACTCCTTGCGCGCCAACCGAGAATCTTCGACCACTACACACACGCTCATACTATTGGAATTTTGATTAATGCAATTACATTGTTATTTTCTTCGATCATCTTTAGGTTAGCATTGCCGTTGTAAATGAGTTCTAAGCGTTTGCGAATATTCTCTAGACCTACGCCCAACTTATCCCCAAGGCTAGAAGATGTTTTGAGATTGCCCGTATTTTTAACTTTTAGATTTAAAAATCCTTCGCCGTGATCAATCTCAATAAAAATTGAACCGCCTTCTTTGAATTGAGAGATGCCATGCTTCACCGCATTTTCTACCAAGAGTTGGAGCATCATGGGCGGTAGTTTGAAATCCTCCAGTCCCTCATCCACCTGAATATCGTATTGCAATTTGCTTTCGTACTGAATGGACAATAATTCCAGATATTGTTGCACGATACTAAGTTCATCTTTCAACTCTACCTTGGACTGATCGTTATTTTTTAAAGCGTACCGAAAGAGGTCAGAAAAATTTAACAACATAGCTCTTGCTTTTTCTTTGTCCTCCAAGATCAAAGAGCGAATATTATTGATGGTGTTAAAAATAAAATGTGGATTGATCTGCGACTTTAGAGAACCTAGCTGCGCATCTTTCATCTCGGCGGCCAATTTCCATTTTTCTATTTCGGCTTGATTCCAATTATTGAAGTAGTGGATGGAAAAATAAATCAAATTCCACGTGAGCATCACCAAAGTAAAAATGAAAATATTTCCCAAAAAACTAACTATGGTCATGCCCTCTTCTCGGAATAAAAACCGAAAGACAAAAAATACTAACAACATAAACACGGAGGTCAATAAGGCAGTTGAGGCCAGCAGATTAAAAATCGTTTTGCCCAAACTCCAAGCCTTCCAGTTCGATCCCTTGATGATAAACCGATAAATGGAGGTCAAAAGAAATCCTACGATGAACGGGGTAAGCGAATTGTACAGTAAGAGATCCGTAGGTAGTCCCGCCAAATATTGAATAAATAAATTGGTGCCCGCCATCAATGACCAGCCTACTGCCTGCGCTATCCAGAAATTTTTATCGCCTGTTGGTATCATTTCTTTAATTTAGAAGAAATACCGTTAATCTAAGCTGAAAATTTAGAATAAAAAAATTCTTAATTCTTAATCACTCCACCCATTCTACTTTATCATCAATCGGATTGCGCATACCCCCCTGTTCGGGCATCTGATGATAGCCCATATAAAAAAATCCTAAGCAACGTTCACCTTCTTCTAGTCCTAGCGGCTCGTTCATGTATTTGATCGTACCGGGCGAACTCCAATAGCAACCAATGTCGTAAGCCGTACAAGTCAGCCACATATTTTGGACAGCCGCCGCAACGGAAGCAATTTCCTCCCATTCGGGGATGCTTTCCTTGGGATCGCGTTTCATGCAGATAGCAATGATCGTATCACTTTGCGTGGCTTTACGTTTCGTTTTTTTATACTTCATTTCGGAAAATTTTTCCGCAGGAGCATTCGCCTTGTAAACCTCCGAAAGGGTCTCGCCTAGCTGCTCTAGGGCCTGACCTCGATATACTTTGAATCGCCAAGGTTCGGTCAAGCGGTGCGTGGGTGCCCAATTGGCATTTTCCAAAATCTGTTCAATAATTTCTTTGGGGATAGGTTGGTCGGTGTACATCCTAGGAAAAATAGAGCGCCGATTTTTAATCAATTCATTCACTTGTTGAGGGGAAATATGACTCATAGTTCAATTTTAGTAGGTGATATTCGTTATTTAGACTGATAACAAATAAGGTAGTTGAATGTTGATGAATAGATAAAAAATAAACTTTCAATTTTTATTGAAAGTTCTGAAAATAATATGTATGTTTGAAATGTTAATCAAAAAACCATAGCAAAATGAAAGGATACATTCGATTTTTAAAAGTGGACATTGCCATCCAAACCATCTTGTTGATTTGCGTTGTACCATGTTTGGTTTTGTATTTTCTCATTGGATTTCCATTAATATCCTTAGGTGCTTGGCAAATTTTGAGTGCCTTAGTTGCTTGGTTTACGATCAAAAGTAAGGCGCACAAAAAGTATTTGATCAGGAGTATTAGTTACGTATCGGTAGGATTACTCTTAATTTACAATAATGATTATTTATCATATGAGTTGGGTTTATTTCTAGTTGTGGTTGGTCTTATCATTATTCCTATCGGTATTGCCATTTGGTACTACGATTTGACTAAAAAGACGTTAAAAACGCTGAAAGAAAATAGAGTAATTGAATACGAGTACGGTGCGTTTGATAATGTACTTGACAGCGACGAAATATTACATAACAATATAAATACAAAGCTGTGAAAAATTTAATTCGATTTTTAAGGACAGATGAAATCATCCAATATTTTTTAATGTACTGTCTCCTGCTTTTTGCAATTGGGTACATTCTTATTGGGATTCCTCTTTTCATACTGGGGGTTTGGCAAGTCTTTAGCGGTTTTGTCACGTGGTTTGCTACGAAGAGTAAAGCGCACAGAAATTATTTGATTGGCAGTATTAGTTACTCTACAGGTCTATATATTTTTTCCAGTTATGGGGTAAGAATTTCTGGTGGCTTTGAGACATTTTCAATAATTGTATTGGTGGGCGTAATCCCTGTCGCCATTGCCGTTTGGTATTTGAACCTGACTAGAAAAACACTAAAAATGCTAGAAGAAAATAGAGTAATTGAATATGAGTACGGTGCGTTTGATAATGTACTTGACAGCGACGAAATATTACATAACAATATAAATACAAAGCTGTGAAAAATTT
>JBCCJE010000738.1:0-3463 GCA_039027925.1 Bacteroidota bacterium | reverse complement strand
TTACATTTTCTACTTGTTCTTTTTCCTTTCTGCTGCGTTGAAAAGCCTCGCCGATGCCCCGCATCGCCTACGTTTTTCGCCTTGCATAAAGAAAAAATAACTGCGCATAAAATGTAAATTTATTAATGCACCATTCCTAAGGGTCAAAATTCTATCATTCTATCATTCATTCCATCATTAAAAACAGAACCAACTTGAAGCAAGTCACTTTCTTTCTTTTCTTCGTCATTTCTCTTTGGAGTTGCCAACCCAAAGCACAGCCCGAGCACCTCTTTCGGGTTAGCTTGTGGGCCAATGAAAACCACACTTGGTATAAGGCATTTATGTATTTTGCCGATCTCATTGAAAAACGTTCTGAGGGCAAAATGAAAGTAGAAGTTTATCCATCCGAACAGCTCGCCAAGGAAATTGAAAGCATCCGCTTGATTCAGGCCGAGGTCATCGAAATGACAGTGACTGCCTCCTTGCTGAGCAATTGGATTGAGGTAGCTACCTTTTGTGAAATGCCGTTTTTGTTGAGAGATACTTTAGAGAAAAATGCTTTGCTCAACGGGCCAATTGGAAAACGAGTAGAAAAAGAAATGTTGGAAAAAATTGGATTACGTCCCGTTGGTGTTTTTGAAAGAGGCCCTCGACAGCTCACTTCCAACCGCCCGATTCGGCATCCCGACGATTTGAAGGGAATGATACTCAGAGTACCCAACGTGCCGTCATTTGTAACTGCTTGGAGTGCGATGGGGGCAAAACCAACTCCAATGGCATTTTCGGAAGTATTCACCTCATTACAGCAGGGCACTATCGAAGGGCAGGAGAATCCCTTTGCGCTTATCCTGAGTGCAGGTTTTGCGGAGGTGCAACAATATGTCAATCTTACCGAGCACGTGATGAGTTGGAGCTATCCCGTGGTAGGAGAAAAACAATTTCAACGGTTGCCCGAAGATTTAAAGGTAATTTTTTTGGAAGCTGCCAAAGACATGCAACGCTACGAGCGCAACTTATTTTTAACTAATGAAAAAAAAGTACGGGAACAGTTAGAGGCGAAAGGTATGGAGTTTATAGAAGTAAATAAAGCCGCTTTTAGCGAACGGTGCGAGCAAGCCATTTACGAAAGTCTTTCTCCCGAAATGCAAGCGTTATATCAATCCTTCATTGCCAATCGAAATTCAAGATGAAAAAATCAATCACTAAATTCCTCCGATGTGGAACCCTAGTCAGTACCGTGCTATTGATTGCAAGTGTATTGTTACAAATCTTTGCGAGATTCCTACTCCCTTCTGCGCCCGCTTGGACGGAAGAAGCCTCCCGCCTATTTTTTATTTACGCTATCGCCTTTTCGGCAGGACTTGCCTTAGAGAGTCAGGACTACGTAGCCCTAGATTGGTTTTTTGAAAAACTTCCTCCACGTATTCAAAAAATACTTTCGGTAATCATCGCCGTAAGTGTATTGTTACTATTTGCCATCATCACTTTTTATGCTATCCAATTCACGATACTTGGACACCAAGAATATTCTCCGGGCATGAGAATCAGAATGTCATTTGTATTTTTTAGTATGGTTATCCTAGCGGGTACGTTGAGTTATTTTGCGGGATTAGAATTAATAGACAACCAAAAAAGCAGCAAAATATGATTGCGGTACTGATCATTGTTTTTATCGGGTGTTTATTGTTACGTTTTCCGATTGCGTTTTCGCTGGGGCTTTCGTGTCTAGCATACGTGGTGGTCGCAGATATTTCGCTGATTATTTTACCCATGAAAATGTACTCGGGGATAGATGTATTTGTATTGTTAAGCGTGCCGGGATTTATCCTAGCTGGCAATCTGATGAACCACGGCGGACTGACCGAAAAGATCATTGGTTTTTGTAATCATCTTTTCGGACACATTCGGGGAGGATTGGCATTAGCTAACATTGGCGCATCTATGTTGTTTGCGGGTATTTCGGGCACGGCCGTTTCGGATACGGCGAGCATTGGTTCGGTGATGATTCCCGCTATGAAAAAAGAAGGGTACGACGAGGGCTTTTCCTGTGCCATTACCGCAGCGTCTTCTACTGTGGGGCCGATTATTCCGCCGAGTGTTCCCATGATTATTGCCGCCACGCTGAGTGGACTTTCCGTTGGGAAGTTATTTTTAGCGGGAGCAATTCCGGGGTTACTTCTGGGAATTGGTTTGATGAGCGTGACTTACTACCTTGCGGTACAACGAAAATATCCCAAACATCCCCGCAGTAGTTTTCGACAAATCCTCCGAAGTTTTAGTAATACTTTTTGGGCATTGCTGATGATGTTTATTATCCTCTTCGGAATCATCGGGGGGGTATTTACGCCCACCGAGGCATCTATCATTGCAGTAGTGTACGCTATGCTTGTTGGAGTTTTGGTGTACAAAAAATTAAACCTCCAGAATATTTCCAGCATCATGGTTGACTCTATGAAGACGACTGCATCCTTGATGGTCTTGATCGGATTTGCGAATTTGTTTGGGTGGATATTGATTACGGAGCGTTTTCCGCAGTTGATCTCCAACGAAATCCTCGCTTTCACGGATAACAAATACCTCGTGCTTCTCCTCATCAATTTGGTACTTATTTTCGTTGGTTCATTTATGGAGACGATTGCTGCGCTACTGATTTTATTTCCCATTCTACTCAAGGTGGCGTTATCGGTGGGAGTTGATCCGATTCATTTTGCCGTGATTGCAGTACTGAATTTAATCATTGGACTGACTACCCCTCCCGTAGGTGTTTGTCTTTTTGTTGCTTCGGGGATTGGTAAAATTTCTATTGGAAAAATCAGCAGAGAGGTACTGCCTTTTTTGCTAGTGAGTTTAGCTGTGTTGACGTTGGTGACTTTGATTCCTGAGTTGTCATTGTGGTTGCCGAGGATGTTTATGGGGTAGGATACGTTTACCAATCCTTCGGCAAGTAATTTTTTATATCCTCATTATAATCTTCAATCAATTCTTGTATTTGTTCGGTCGAGAACAAGCCCCCGTTGAGCAAATCTTGGGTCAACTCTTCTAACTTTTCGTGATAGCGCGCTTTCATCTCTTTCGTGGATTTTAAAAATTGCATTTCGTTGTTAATAAAATCGTCCATGCTTTCAATGAAAACCTTTTCGATAGCTCCTCTTCTTTTTTCGGATTTTGTCATAAATGGATTTAAACTTTCAAGATATGCCTCACGTTCTGCTTGACTCATATTATGGAATTCCTCCTCACTCTTAAATATTGGCAATGGCCGATATGCTTCTTCAAATAAAAAATCTGTACTCTGATGATCTATCATTTTTTCGAGCACCAGCACGATGTTTCTTTCTACTTCACTTTCAAAATCAGTTCCTATTATCTCATCAAGAAATCCTTTTTGCTCCAGATCAGTCTTGACCTTATTGACGATTCTCTGTACAGATTCCTCATCGTCTTTTAGTAAGGAAAAATTACCATTCACTATGGATAAAAT
>JBCCJE010000737.1:0-3465 GCA_039027925.1 Bacteroidota bacterium | reverse complement strand
TTTAAATTCTTTAATTTTTTCGTGCAAAAAGTAGGAAAGGATTAGAAATCGGGAATTAGTTGTTTTCCACGATATTTCTACGCTTTCTTTTTTTGAAATGATCTGATGAAAAAAACTATTCAGTCCTCTAACGTTTGCAAAATTTTGATTGTTCAAAGCATCCACCACCATGCAGTTTTCATAGGATAATACGAAGGAGACTTCATTAATATTTTTGGTCTGAATTAATTTTTTAGTTTGTCTCAACTCTTCACCACGAAAAGTAACTGAGTTGCCGAGTGAACTGTAGAAATAATTTTCCTGCGAAAATTTATTTTCGATAATTGTCTCCAGATTATCAGTAGGACATATGAAATATAGCATAACAGTATCACTTTCTATTTTTCAAAAAATCCCGCTGAGCATACTGAAAACACCCAACGGGATGTTGCTATTCATCGGATGCTATTCCCGAAGAATAACCTTTACAAATTATTACACAATTATTAAAATATTAAAAACTTACAATTATCGGGATCGCTAGAACTTACGGGTTGCCGTCGGCAGTAGGTTTCTAGCTTGGACTTGGTATCAATGTGAACGAAGTACTATCGGAAGAGGAATCGTTTTTCGTGATTACGTTTTTTGTCTTGATAATATCTCGTTGATTTTGCTAAAAGCTCCACGTTACTTATGCTTTGTGGATTATTCCGATTTTCCCTATCGCTTAGCCTTTATTACTGTGAGGTAGATGTACCCGACTTGTAAAAGACTTTGATAAGTTGGAAATCTGCTTATCCGTGAATATTGATTCAAGCCCGATGATGTAAGTGAAAAGGTAAATTAAATAATGGGAGGGTGGAATACATCATCACAATATATTCTACCATGATGGAATGGTGAGCCAATTTCGCCAATTGAGCATGTAGTGATTGGTGATTGGATTTTAAATGATAACTGGGTGTTGAGGTATTGCTTTATTTCGTAAAATTCAATTTTCGTAGGAAGTTGATGATGATCTTGGTTTTGGCTAACCAAACAGATAGTTGTACAGTTATGTGTGGAAGTGTGTTCGTGATCCTCCTCGTTGGCGCAAAATGTGTGCGTATGCTCTGTTAAGAAATGAATAAAACTTACTCCATTCCAAATCAATGGAAGGGAAACTAAACACAATAATAATATGAAGGATATTTTTTTCACCGATGGCGAAATTAGTTATTATCATTTTAATTTCCAACTATTGTAATAATGGGACTTTTATTTTCTAAAAATAACTTAGAATTGACGTGAGCCTTATATTTCTAGTTTATGGGAGTGAAGCGAAATTATAAAATGTTTCTAGTTTTGCGGTTTTACTCATTAATCAACAATAAAATACTTAAAGATGAAGAAATTAATAGCTCTATTTTTAGTTATCACATGGTGTTCCATTTCAAAAGATGTTTTAGCTCAACAAAAGATTTTTTACTCCGACATTTTTAATCAAAAAATTTCCATTGCTGATATTGATGGTAGTAATGTTGAGGTCGTTATCACTACCGATAATCCCAACTTTAATTTGCCTAGTGGTATTTATCTGGATGAGGATAATCAAAAATTATACTATTCTATTGATTTCTCCGGAGAAAGTATCTGGCGAGCAAACTACGATGGAACTGACGCTGAAGTTCTTATTGATGGATTGGATGAGGGTAACGGTGTAGCTGTTGTTGATGTAATGTTAATGACTGCTACTAGTGGTGTGAGAAATGAAAGAGCAAGCGTTCGGATTTTTCCTAATCCAACTAGTAGATATTTGGGGCTGGAGATCGAAGGTATGCAAAATAACATTACACTTACTATTTTATCTTTGGAGGGCAAATTGATATTAGAACGAGACTTGTCGAATGAGACTTTGCAAACTATTAATATTGGGAGTTTAGCTTCGGGGCTTTATTTTCTGAGGCTGCGAGATGAAATTGGCAGTAGTTATTCGCAAAAGCTTATCATCGAAAAGTAAGAGCAAATCTGACTACGTGACAACAACAATTTATTAACAACCTATTCCAAAATAAACGTTCAATTTTTATTTAGACTAATTACAATTAAAATAGAATTTATGATTATTTTTGTTATTCCTATTTTCAAAATTAATCATAGATTCCAACATGGACAACATCCATTTTAGCATATCCACTTCCAGGCTCGAAGATTATTTTATTACAGATATTTTTGTAAATGGTATAGACCTTAGATCCATCATTGCAAAGATCGAACAACAACAATTACAACCAATTGGCTACGCACAATTGAGCGGTGCTTATGAAGGTATCTCTCCCTTTTTAGCTTTTCACCTACACGATCACTTTAACGGAAAAACAGTTAATGAATATTTGTATTACGATTTTTGTTTTACACTATTTAATTATATGTATTCAGGAGTGCCGGGCGACCACACCTTGACCTGTAAGATTGAGATTACCAAAGATAAAGTGCGATGGTATGATTTTAAAAATTTTTCGAAAATCTATACTGGTAAAATTGATTACGGCGAATTGAGTTTTTCTTTCTCTGCCGAAAGTTACCGAGCAGCTATTGAAAATTTAAAAAAGAATGAGATACAAAACATGTACGTATGAATTTCCAACAATTTATTTGCCTTGAAAAAGGTAACAGTAATTGCAGGAGCAGTAATCTATCTACTATGTGATTGTACGGTTGCAACAAGACACACCCGTACAAGCAAAATAGGTGTCAAGCCACTTCAAGCAATTACCTTAGACGATGGCTAATAAAACCAAAAAAATTAAACCTCTACGTATCCGCTTTTTCAATTGCCTCAATCATTACAGCTTTAAGTGCCTCCATTTCGAAGAGTCCCTCGCCGATTGGTTCGTTACTCGTAGAAAGTTTCATTTCATTAATATACTGAGCATTGTTGATCGGAGAGATTCGGTAGTGAAAAAAAACAGGCTTCTCGTGTCGGAGAATATCTTTCCAATATTCGTACTCTGACAGCGGAAACCATCCTAGAATAGTAATAGACTGATTATTAGAGGCTACAGAGTAGCCAACAGCATCTGTTCCTGTCCAAGTATCAAAAGAATCACTAAAAGTGATTTCTGCACGGGGTACTATGCCGTGATGTTTGACTCTGCCTCGTATTTCGATCACGCGTGACTTCCTAGTTTTACCATTATTATAGCGAAGTAAACTAGTAGATAATTTGTAATTAACAACTTCAAATGAATCCATTATTAAAGGGTTTGAATGGGTTAAAAAATAAGTTAAGATTAATTCTTTTGTGGGATTAAATTGTGTGGAATGACTATTAAGTTATTTTTAAGCGCATACGTAAAGTGTATAAAAAAGACCTAAAAGATAAAAAATGTAATCTCGTTGTTACGTTTTTATTTAGCCGTATTCTTATGGGAAAAAGAAAATAAAAGGTAGGATAAATAACACTTGTATTCATTGGTGTTTTCTTTGTTTCTCAAAATATGTTTC
>JBCCJE010000736.1:0-3473 GCA_039027925.1 Bacteroidota bacterium | reverse complement strand
TTTCGAGCCATTCCATCAGCTCGTTTTGCTTATCAAATGTTAAAAAAGATTTTCCTTTAGCATCCCGTAAGTTGATTGTTTTAAAATCCGTTTCGGCATCCAACAGAATTTCAATTTCCTCTACGGCATCCATCTGCTTGATGATGGTAGCGTCACTCGTATCCTTTTTAATTCTTAAAATTTCCCTCGCTAATTTTTTATAACCCTTTTCTAAAAGTGCTTTAAAATCTCCCTTGTTGTAAAAGACAGGTTGCTTCCCCAAAATAGTCAGTAAACTTTCTCTGCTTTCTGGCAGGATGGAAAAATCTAAATCTTGATAGATCGCTTCGTCCCAGTTTTTCTTCGGTTTTTCAAATGAAAAATCTCTTTGCAAGTCATCGAGGGACAAAATGTGAATGCCCGTTTTTTCGCTGGCGGTGTACCCCACGCCCTCTAGTCCTTTAAATAAATCAAAATCGTGCAACTGGAAAACAACGAATGGATTTTTATCAATTTCGTTGGCTACCAAGTAAAGAACGGATGCCATGTGCTTGCAGGGAACTGCCCAATCGGGGCAGCTACATGATCCTTCCAAATCATCCCAACGATTAGGAAAAATATTAATGCCCTGTTCTTGGCACAGCCGATTCAGGTTGGGCGGTAGTTCTCGATTTAATAATTTTGAAAGGAAAAAAGGATTGTCGGTGATGAGTCCGATGACCTTCGCTTTTTGGCTAGCCGAAAACTTGGGAATCGTAAAACTAACTTTGTAAGGTCTCGGACGCGTCCCTTGTACTTCGGCGGTTATTCGGTTGTTGTTGATTTCAATATTTCTCGCAAGACCTTTGTTAGCGTAGGTGCGTCCACGGGGAAGCCGGTTGGAATAGTCAATATTATTCAAGGAATTTAACCATTGCTCGCCCCACCAAGTGTTGCCGTAAGTCTTTCTCATCGTGCCTAGATTTCAATTATTTTTTACAAAGTTGGAAAAATACAGGTTTTCTTTCTATCTTAATAATTCCTTTTCAAAGAACTCCCACACACCGACTTTTTTATTTCTTATTTTTTCTTTGGCACCTATAATCTGAGCATAAGTTCAATGAACTTATTTTATCCTATTTTGTATTTTATGAAGGTAGGGAGCAGACAAAAAATAATCTGCCTGCTCCCATAAAACGTTACTGTTATGTCGGGTTCTGCATCCTCCTTTCACTCTAGGCTATACAATGACTTCAAAGACATTGATACGTATTCGCACCAACTCATTGTTGATTTTTACCAGCAATTTGAGGAGGATATTCAACGGTTAAAATTTCACGAATTTTTCGAGCTACAGGTCACTTACATTGATGCCCTATTCGAGGTAGCGGCCTACGATAATTTATTGGAAGTATGTGACGAGACGATCATCGCCGTCATTGAAAATAATATTCAATACCACCACGGAGAAGATATTTACAGAAAATTATTATTTCGAAAAGCTGCCGCTCACTACAATCTTTTGGAATATCACAAAGCAGAATTTGTGTTGCAAGAGTTGATTAAAATTGACCCTGACGATTTTGAGGCGGTTCGATTTTATAACAAATGTCAAATCCAACATCCACCAAAATACGTCCAACACGCTCGTAGCACAGCTCTAATTTTATTCCTTTTTACCGCAATGATTATTTGTTTTGAAATGAGCTATTTCGGTTTTGGTAGCGAACCCAACGCAATGGCACTATTGATCGAAATAACTAGAAATGTCGTTTTCCTTGGAGGGTGGGTAGTCTTAATTGTTGGAGATGGTATTTTTAGATATAAGACTTTTATGAATACCAATGATTTTGCGGAAGCGGCGAGAAGAGAAAGACAAAGGATAGAGTCGGTGCCCGTTTATTCTAGGAAGTGATTTTTTTTTGATAACTATTTAGCATCAACGCTTTGATAACCCCATGTAGATGGTATAGTGGAGAGCTAGGGTTGTTAAGGCCAACTACGCGCTCAAAAGTTGGCTTTGTCAAAGCGTTGATGCTAATTGATTGTAACAGATTGCGGTGACCGTCTAAGAGGGCCAGAGTGATTGGTTCTAATTATGAAGATTCTATGTTATCAATTGGTCAATTTATTTTCTCGTAGGTAATCGTTATAGTGAGTTGATTTTAAGTTAACTTGTACTCCCCCACTATTTAACTTAGCTACAATTCTATTTTTATTCGTACAGCTTTTTTGATCTGTCCAGTTTTGGTCTTTAGAAAAATTCAAATTCATATCTGTATAAATATCCCCATGAGAAGATTTCAATTCTAAATCAACCTGTGAACTACTCGGCATGCTCACATCCACAAAATCGTGGGTGGACATGAGTTGCACATTGTTACGAATGGTTTTGGAGAAAATGGCATTGATGTAACCGTGTGTATTTTTTGCGTAGAGTGCTCCTTGAAAATCTTTGATGTCCACGTTGCCGTATTTTGCAGTAATGTTCAATTCGATGTTCTGTGGAACTTTTATTTCCAGCTCGATCTCTGTGATGATTCCAATACTTACGTAATCATATCCTTTTCCATCGGCTACTACGTTATCCCAACCTTTGTCTCCTTGATCCATTCTTTTGTAAGTCTTCATTCCGTCTTTGGACATGATTATCATTTTTGGAATATCCTCCTCTTCTTTTAGGAATGTTCTAATTTCTAATGATCCATTCTTACGTTTTATTTCTACCTCAAAAGCGTCGTCATGCTCTCCCATATTAACGGAGGCTGTTCCCGTAATTTCGATTTCATTCTTGTTCCAAGTCGTGAATTTCACATTGGCTCTTCTACAATCAAAGTTAACTTCTTGATTGGGTTGGATGGAAGTACTTTGCTGAATAGTTCTTTGGGCAAAGAGGAGAGAAGATTGTAACAATACAACTACAAATAAATAGAATGCTTTCATGTTAAGGAGTTTTAGTCTGCAAAAGCAGAGGGTCAAAAAAAATAGATAGCCACTAAGTCGCTAGGGCACGAAGTTTTGTCTTTGTGATCTTTGTGCCCTCGTGGCAAAAAAATAGATAGCCGCTAAGTTGCTAAGACACCAAGTTTTTTCCTTGTGATCTTTGTGTCCTCGTGGCAAAAAAATAGATAGCCACGAAGTCGCTAAGGCACGAAGTTTTTTTCTTTGTGATCTTTGTGTCCTCGTGGCAAAAAAAATAGATAGCCACGAAGTCGCTAAGACACCAAGTTTTTTCTTTGTAGTAAAAAAGAAAGTAGCCGTGAGGCTACAAAGCTTTGAATCGAAATCATTATTACCAGACCTTTCGCAGGTTGAGAATTTTGAATTTCGTAAAAAATAAAGTAAGGATTCGAAATTTGCTAAATTAGGGGATTAAAAAATCCACCTATCCAAGCAATATGAAGAATCCACAGATATTAGATATTTATAGTGATTTCCTATTAAGCTCATTCACGTTAGTAACAGCTACAGGCTTATCACAAATGCTTGATAATGGATATAGTCGTGACCAAATC
>JBCCJE010000735.1:0-3481 GCA_039027925.1 Bacteroidota bacterium | reverse complement strand
GTGTGGACTTCTTGGAGATACGCCGCTAACCAATTATAATCAAAAGACGAGGTGGTGATGCGCAACAAAAAGTTTTCGGCGATGAGTTGTAAAAAGGTACTCGCAAAAAGTGGTTGGTGATTTAGCCCCAAGTAATCAGTCCACTTATCCAAAAATGCACCTTCGAAAATTTTGAATGCTTTTTCGTAGCAAAATTTATAATTCGGATTTTCCCGATGAAGCCTTAATTGTTTGTGAAAAAAGAAATCCTCTTTTCTTTCAATAAATAAATTCAAAACATCGGGGACTAAATACTCGCAAGCCCGAGCGAGTTCGGCAAATGCTTTTACCCGCTGCAAATGATAATCTAGTAGTTCTATTTCGAAAGAGGCAGCGTTGCCAAAGTAATGATAAAAAGAAGATTTGTTTTTGTCCAGCGAGCGAGCTATCCATTCGATGTTGAGTCCGTTGGTTCCCTTTTGGGAAAACAAGGCGTAGCCTGCAGTAATCCATTGTAGCTCTTTCGGCTTTTTCATTTTTTTAAAAAATATTACGTTGCGTTTTTGTAAAAGATTCGTTGAGACTTTAAACCTCGGTCAAGGCTGATTTTAGAAAAATCCAAATTACTATTTCAAAAATAAAAGAACTAAAAATATCTCGTATTTTGGCGAAATTTTACGGACTTGATCTGAGACGCAAATAATAATCAGCTTAGTCTTTCTTTTGAAATAAAATATATTCAAGTAAAAAATGAAGCCAACCAAATTTATAAAACAATTCGGCGGTAAGGTCACTTCCCAACTCACCAAGGAGTACGAACAGTCTCCCAACTGGTACAACGGGAGTTTTCAAAACCTAGAAGAGACCAGCCTCAGCAGCAGTATTTTTGATATTCCCGGGATTATTTATAAACAACTCACCAAGACCGAAGGAAGAATCCCGGCGCAACCTTTACCCGTTTTACCCTTTAACAAAAAAGAGTTTTTGCTAACCGCCGCCGAGGCAAAATTTATTTGGTACGGCCATTCGGTGGTGCTGATGCGTATGGAAGGTAAAACCATTTTGATAGATCCTATGCTTGGGCCCAACACTACCCCCATTGCTCCGATGCAAACCAAAAGATTTTCTAACAATACATTAGCATTGATTGACGAGTTTCCAGAAATAGACTTGCTCTTGATTACCCACGATCATTATGATCATCTCGACCTAGCTAGTATGGAAAAACTCAAATCCAAGACGCAACGGTATTTTGTGGCACTCGGTGTCAAGCGACACCTAGTTAGTTGGGGGATTGATCCTGACTTGATTACGGAGTTCGATTGGTGGGATGCCCACGCCCTGAAGGACATTCAAATTACTTTTACGCCCACTAGGCACTTTTCGGGTAGAGGGCTGACGGACAGACTCAAAACCCTATGGGGTGGATGGGCTTTCAAAACTCCAAACGAAAATATCTGGTTCAGCGGCGACGGTGGCTACGGCAAACATTTTAAAGTAATAGGGGAGCGGCTAGGGCCTTTTGATTTTGCTTTTATGGAGTGTGGGCAGTATAATCAGGATTGGCATCCGATACATTTATTTCCCGACGAAAGCGTGGCGGCTGCCGTGGATGCTCAAGCCCAAAAAGCGATGCCTGTGCATTGGGCGGGTTTTCCCTTATCCTACGAGCACACGTGGCAAGAACCCGCCGAGGATTTTGTCAAAGCTGCTAAGGAAAAACAAATGGATTACGCCACTCCGCCCCTCGGTAAACTATTTACAAAATCCACTATCGCACAGGATGAATGGTGGTTGGATTTTTAGGCATACGGAACTTGGGTTAGGCCTAAAACCCAATTCTATTTTTTTCCTTTTTCTTTAAATCTTTTTTGACCCCAGCCATTCGGATGGCGGTGACGGCTGCTTCTACTCCTTTGTTGCCGTATTTTCCACCGGCTCTGTCGAGGGCCTGCTGTTCGTCGTTGGGGGTCAAAACTCCAAAGATGCACGGAACGCCCGTAGCTATTCCGAGTTGGGTAAGTCCTACGGATACGGCGTTGTTGATGTACTCATTGTGGCTTGTTTCTCCCTTGATAACACAACCGATACAAATGATGGCATCAAGTTTTTTATTTTGTAACAACATTTTTGCAGCCACGGGTAATTCAAAAGTACCGGGCACTTGGATGGTAAATATATTTTCCTCCGTCGCTCCGTGTTGAGTGAGGGTGTCGAAGCAGCCTTGGTAGAGGGCATGTGTGATTTTTTTATTCCAATCCGCTACCACCACGCCGATTTTCATTTCTTTGGCGGAGGGTAAATTGGTCTCATCGTAGGAGGATAGATTTTTTAATGCGCTTGCCATTTTGTTTAATTTTTTATTGGTGACTGTTTGGATGAGAGGGCAGGGTAGGGGGAGCTGAGAAGCAAGACTAGATAAAGGAGATAATACTCGAATTTTATAGTTGATTTTCTCTACTCCCATCACGGAGCGAAGCGAAATGGCCTCACCTCTCACTTCTTTTCAACCCTAAACAAAAAAAGGTAAGATGAATTAATCTTACCTTTTTTGTGGATAATTAGTTGATATGAGTTATTATTTCGGATTGACTCGGGCGATGTATTTTTCAATATCTCTACCCGCAGTAGAGTTTGGATACTTGGATTGGAGCACCTCGAAGGTAGCTTTTGCTTTTTCCAGATTACCCTGATGCTCGTACGCCAGTCCTAATTTTTTTAAATAATAAGACTCCACAAATTCGTTTGTTCCTTGCTTGGTGGCTTTTTCGTAGTATCCGATGGCTCCTTCCATATCGCCCGTTTCGGAGTAAGCATCACCGAGTACGCCGTAGTAAGTGAGGGGCAGTACCGTGCCACTAGGATTATAATCTTCGAGGTACGAAATGGCAGCTTTGAATTGTCCTAAATAAAGATAGCACAACCCTGCGTAGTAGTTAGCCATATTGCCCGTAGGCGTTCCGCTGAAGTTTTCGGCAATTTGTTCAAATCCCATTTTACCACCACCGGGATTGTTGAGTGCCAAAGCAAAAGAGTCTCTTTCGAACATGCGTTCGGCTTGCGCCATTTCTTCGATGGCAGCCGCTATTCTTGGTGCTTTGTAAAAATTATTGTAAGCGTAGATGCCACCGATCAGTAGCACGATAGCAAATAAGCCACCCAAAATTAGATTTTGATTACTTTCGTAAAAATCAGTTACTTGTTCTTTCTTCTCAACAATATCTACAAGCGTCTCATCCTGCGCCTTTTTTTTTCTTTTTGCCATATTAAAAATTGTCTAAATTTAAATACCTATTTGAATTAGGTAAGCGGTTTTTTAAAATTTGCGCAAAAATAGGTATTCTTTTGGTTTAATCCCTATTTTTTTAATCAAAAAAAGGAACCGCTGCGGCAGTTCCTCTGTGGGTAGTTTTACGGGAATTTCTTTTAAAAAGTTGTCAGATAAGGGCGCAATACTTCATTTTAAAATCGCCAGCCATCCCTACGGTCTTCTCTCTCTCGT
>JBCCJE010000734.1:0-3491 GCA_039027925.1 Bacteroidota bacterium | reverse complement strand
TTCACTCATTACGGGTCACTTATCAGCAGGGGGTCACTTACCGTGACCCCGTGATTTTCAAGGGTAAATTTCTACAAAACACAGGGTCACGGGAAGTGACCCCGTGATGCGTGACGGGTGATTTTTCGAAGAAAATTCTCAATCCAGAAGGAATTTTTGAATTAGAGTTGTTCTAAATATTACGGGGTCACTTTCCGTGATCCCGTGATTTCTTCCCAGGTCCCATGATTTTAAAGGATGATTTCTACAAATCACGGGGTCACGGGAAGCGACCCCGTGATGAGTGACCCGTGATGAAGCCCAACTGAAATCGGTTGGGATTCGTTGATGTACTTAATTTGAAATAACTAATGTAAAACCAGATTCCCGACTCATTTATGGGGTAAAATCGCTAGAAAAGTGGTTTTTTTGTGGTTTAATCAAAAAAAGAAAAACTGTGGCACAAATAACCCATGCAGATAAAAATGTTTATCCAGTAAGGGAAGAAACCATCACTACGCAACCCTCCTTCTGGGAAAAACTGACAAACTGGGAAAGCTATCCAAAAAATGTTTTCCTTCTGCCGCTTTATTGCTATGCCATCGGCAAGGCGATAGTCAATCGGACGATGTGGTTACCGAGCACTTCTAATCCTCGCTTGACTTTTGGGAGTTTTTTTGGATTGAAAAAATCAGAAGTGTATGGCATCCTTCCCGCAGGTACTTATCCCAATACGATACTGATCCATCCTTCCAACTCTTTTAACGAAATTTTAGGGAAAATAGAAAATAGCGAACTGGACTATCCTTTCATCGTAAAACCCGATGTGGGTATGGTGGGACTGCTGGTACGGGTTATTGAAAATGAAAAACAACTGCGAGCGTATCACCAAAAAGTACAAGCCGATTGGATCATTCAGGAGTTTGTTGCTTACGATGTCGAGGTCGGATTATTTTACGTACGGCATCCCGAAGAGGCTAAAGGGCGCATCGTGGGACTCTCGGAAAAGAAACCACTTTCCGTCATTGGCGACGGAATTTCTACCATAGAAAAATTAGTAAAGTACAACGAGCGAACAGCTAAGTACGAGGAGGCGATTTACCAAAAACAAAAGAAGCATTGGCATCGAGTGCCCGCCAAGGGAGAATTTATCCAACTGATCCAAACTGGAAATAGAAAAAATGGTGCTCGCTTAGTGGAGCTAGTGGACGAAGTGGATGAAGACTTAGTTGCCATCTTCGATGAAATCAGCCATCATAGTAATCAGATTTTTTACGGGCGCTACGATATTAAGTGTACCTCTTTGGAGGATTTGAAAAAAGGTAAAAACTTTGCCATCCTTGAGTTCAATGGTGTGCATTCGGGCTACGGGCATTTGTACCACTGTGGTAAGTCTGCGAGAGAAGCCTATACGACCATTTATAAGTTGTGGAAAGAATTATTTGATATTTGCATGACTAACCACCAAAAAGGAGAGGCTTTTATGCCTTTCGGCAAAGGTTGGAAATCGGTGTATCAAACTGTCCAGCATTTTAGAAAATTGAAGCAATGGGAAAAACAACTTCCCTAGATGCTATTCTCGATCAATTTCAATCTAATTTAGGAATCGGGCAATCCCTCCTCTTAGGATTTGTTATCAGTATATCTGGGTCTGCCGTCATCGGCGCCCTGCATCTCATCGCCATTCATTTAAATATCGAAAAAGGTTTTTTGGCGGCTATTCTATTTTCTACGGGGTGTGCCGTGGTAGAAATTATTTTTGTGAGATACATCACTCTGCTGACGAGGTGGCTATCAACAAAAAAAAATGCGCTCTGGTACATGGAGTGGGTACTGTTGGTTTTATTTTTAGGATTGACTGCATTTTGGATGTACGCTGCCTTTGCCCAAACGGAAAATCCGAGTTCGTCAATTTCCTATTTTTTTGCTATTCCCACTTTTCTCCTAGGAATAGTTATTCGTTTTTTGTATCCAAGTATGATTCCTTTTTGGTTGGCGTGGAATACTATCCTCGTGACCCGAAAACTCCATTTTAAAATTATTCCTTTCGTCCTTGGCGTTGGCTTAGCTACGATCATGATGCACGCTGCGTATATTTTTGCGGGGCATATCATGATGGATTTTATCAAGCATCAAGGACAATTGATGATGGGATTGATCGGAGCTATTTTTTTTGTAACAACGATTTTACAGGTGAAGCGGATTGTGTATTTTAGTTCTAATTGATAGGGGCAGCAGGGTAGGGATAGACTGGCGTGAGTAGGAATTTTTAATTCAATTCTCGTAAACATTTCAAACTATTTTGAAAACCTGAGCTAATCTGTTGTAGGTGAAGTTAAGAAGGCAGTTCCATTCCGTATCTACCTGACTAACTTATACCGGCAAAGCCAACAACCATTTTCCCCACTTCCTCCGTCAATGTATGTAAAAACAGGTTATGAAAAAAACGAACCACCTACGAATACTTCTCTTAATCCTTTTTTTGTTGGGAAAAAATGGATGGGTTTTTTCCCAACAGAAAACGATTCCCCACAAGGTCACTTCCATCTATAAAATTACGGACAAAGAGGCCAAGGAACTGCTAGTTCAACCGCCCGATGAGATCAAGCAACGTTACTTTCATACCTTAGTGGATACCGTTCATGGCAGCTATTCCACCTATCAATCCATTTCTGGATATTATCTTTTTGCGGAGGCGAGAGGAGAAACGTTAAAAGTAAGATTAGAGGGATTCTACAGTATCTCAGCAGTTGTTTTGAACAATAGTCGAGATCTTGTGATTCAGGTGATTGATTCTTTGGGAAATCCCATCCGAGATGCTGAGGTAAGATTTGGGAAAAAGAAAATGAAGTATGATAAGAAACTCCAAGCTTTTCGGAAAAAACGAGTGAACAAAGGTGGGTTTCTTACCGTCAAAGCAGAAGGAGAGACTATCTTTTATAAAGTAGAAGATCGGAGTAATATTTCCATTTTAAAGAAAAGATATTGGCGATTTCGTTCTACGCAAGTTGGTTGGATAGTGACAACACCTTTACGATGGGGAAGTAAAGTAGTGCGATTTTTTAGAAATGCCATCAAAGGATATGGCTGGGAATGGTGGATTTTTCAAAGAAGTAGAAGACGAAAAGATAAATCTCACAAAGGATACATCGTACTGAATCAACCCAAATACCAACCTAATGATATCGTCAAAGTAAAAGCTTATCTGACTACCCATAAAGGAAAACCACTCAAGAAAAATGTTGCGATTGGATTAGCGAAAGGGCATAGTTATTCTAAGCCAATTTTCGAATTTCCTATTACTCAAACAACTCCAGGTGCTTATACCTACGAATTTGTTTTAGGCGATTCTCTTCAATTGGATCAACAATATCAGATTTTTTTTTATTACAAAAAAAAGCCTATTATGTCTCATCGCTTCCAATACGAAGATTATCAACTGGATGAGGTAGAATATACTTTTGAGACTACACAAAAGGAATATTTTAAAGATGATAAAATTATTCTGTTAG
>JBCCJE010000733.1:0-3492 GCA_039027925.1 Bacteroidota bacterium | reverse complement strand
TACTTGCAAATTCACGGAGCAATAGATACCGTGGAGTGGTACAACGACGCTTACATTGATGGTTACGCACATAGCATTTTTGACTTAGTTAGTTCGTATCTCAACGCTGACAAATCTATAGATGAAGATTTTGTCAACAATGCAATTACATTGTTTGGAATGACTTTCCCTAAATCAAATTTGGATTTGAATACCTTATTTAATGAGGTAAGGATTTATGCCAACGCAGAGGAACAGTCACAAATAGATCAAATCTTCGGAGCTATCCAGCAAAAATTCAGACTTCGATCTGCTTGGTTTTCTACCCCTATCAACGACGCTCAGTCCAAAGAAACTTTTCACGAAAAACAAAAAACAAAACTTTTTGTCATAGATAGTAACAATATATTTACAATTAATATTTTAAAAGAAGAGTTTGAAGAATTATCTTTGCCACTTCCCGTGGAAAAAACTTTCATCTACTCTTTTAAGGAAAAAGACACGAGAAGTAATGTAATTATCATTAATCTAAAATCACTTGACGATGTGATGCCCATTTTTGAAAAACTTCGAGCAATAGAATTTATAGATCATGGGAAAATAGAAATACTTTAAGCCAGTCGGAATCTCATCAATCAATCCATAAGGTTTCGGGACAGGCATTCACTCATTGAAAACCACCTCATGGCAGAACAAAACTTCATTGACTACGTACGGATCTGTTGCCGATCAGGAGCAGGGGGACGAGGGTCTGCCCATTTTCATAGAGATAAGACTACAGCTAAGGGAGGTCCCGACGGTGGTGATGGTGGTCGGGGTGGTCATATTATTTTAAGAGGTAATCGAAACTTGTGGACTTTATTGCCCATTCGCTATCGAAAGCACGTCATTGCTGGCCGTGGAGATGATGGCAGAGAAAGTCATAAGACGGGTAGAGATGGTGAAGACATCATACTCGAAGTACCGCTAGGAACGATAGCCAAAGATGATGAGACCAAAGCGTTCATGTTTGAAATCACAGAACACGGTCAGGAGAAAATCATCCTCAGAGGAGGTCGGGGTGGATTAGGTAATGCTCATTTTAAAACTTCCACGAATCAAGCCCCTCGCTACGCTCAACCGGGTGAGGAGGGTAAGGAGGAATGGAAAATTTTGGAACTGAAAGTACTAGCGGACGTAGGACTCGTAGGTTTTCCAAATGCGGGTAAATCTACCTTACTCTCAGTAGTTACGGCGGCAAAACCTAAAATTGCTAGCTATGCTTTTACAACTCTGACTCCAAATCTTGGCATAGTGAAGTACCGAGGTCATCAATCTTTTATCATCGCAGATATTCCTGGAATCATCGAAAAGGCTCACGAGGGTAAAGGAATCGGCCATCGTTTTTTAAGGCACATTGAGCGCAATGCAGTTTTACTTTTTATGATTCCTTGCGACACGGATAGCATCAAAAAGGAGTTTGAAGTCCTACTTCACGAGCTTAAAATGTTCAACGCAGAACTGCTGGATAAACCCCGACTGTTAGCGATCACCAAGAGTGATATGATTGATGAAGAACTCAAAGAAATGTTGCTTCCCGAAATTCCCGAAGGCATTCCTTACGTATTTATTTCTTCGATTGCTCAGCAAGGTTTGGATAAGTTAAAAGATATGCTTTGGGAAGTGATTGATCGGCCAGATATTTCGGTGAGACAAAGTTTTGAAGCGGAGGAGTGAGGATGGACGGGCGCGCCGAGAACTCGGTAGTGAACGGTTACTTCGTTTGGCAATACCTCAACTCATTAGGCAATTTCAATTTTAGACATACTCTAATTACAAATTTAGCCCGTGGGCGGAAACCCTGATATTTGGATTGGATTCCGACAGATGTTATTATTTTTCACTCAAAAAAAATCCTAATCCACAACCATCAAAAGATTTTTGTCGTTGAGTAAAATAAATCTTCTTAGATATGATTCGACTACTTACTATTTTTTCCTGCCTGGTTATCTTTGCCACTTGCCGTAAGCCCGAAGGCAAGTTCACGCAAATATGTGTTGATGTCAAACACCACGAAGCCTTCATGCCCAACACCACGGTTTATATGAAATACAACGATACCGTTTTTCCTGGCTATAAGTTAGATGAGCTAGATATTTTTGATGCTTCGTTTCAAGTAGATGAAAATGGTTATGGTTGTTTCAAAAATCTTCCTCTAGGAAATCATTGGCTAGTGGCGCACGGCATAGACGAAGATTGGGGTCCCGACGGTGCACCTATCCGAGGAAGTATCAGAATTAGTTTAGACATCAATCGGTTTCAAATAGATTCTACAATCTATGTACAGGAGTATTGATCTTAAAGTCCAATGAAGCAATATATACTTTTAGTTTTCCTTTTTTGTTCCATTTTTAGTTTTGCTCAAATTACCTTCTCGGTAGAGTTGGGTAGGGATACCATGCAAATTGGAGATATTAATACCTATCGCCTCCAACTAGCTCACCCCGAAAATGTAACCATTCGCTCCATTGATTTACAACCGCTCACCGTTGATCCGCTTACCAAAGAAAGATTTTATCAGGATACCTCCTTTACGAATGATCCCGAGAAAATGAGACAGCTCGATGAGTACTTTCGGCAGCAGGGTTTTAGTAGAGAAGTCATGGAAGTAACAACTTACGGCAATTGGTCGGCCCCCGACGAATCCATGATGCTCACCGGAAGCGAAGCCAAATGGAATAACCAAACTGCCGCTGGTAAAATTTTAAAAGAAAATGATATTCAGTTCACATTTTGGGAAGAAGGTATCCATAAGATACTTCCGCCCGTCATCGAGTACGAACAAAATGGAGCACTTCGTACCATCACCGCCAACGAAATATTAATCCAAGTGAGGTCTCCATTAGAAACCGCTACCCAACCAATAGATTCCCTGACCATTGCGCCCAACAAAGATATTATTGACGAACCCGTTGATGTCTTTCAAGATGTATTGATTCCTGTGGGTTTGTTTGTTTTGGGTATCGGTTTGCTGGTAGGTATTATTTATTTGTTTACCCAATCTAAAAATAAAGAGGCCATTGAGATCGCGCCCCCCGAGGAGTATATCCCTGCGAGTACGACTGCTTTGGAAAAACTGGAAAAATTAAAAACCGAAAAGCTCTGGCAACAGGGCAAAATCAAAGATTATCAATCCCAGTTGACTTACATCATTCGGGAGTATCTCGAAAATAGGTACGACATCAACGCCCTCGAACAAACGACATTTCAAATTGGTCAAGATTTAAAATCACTCCAACTGAGTGAAGTGATCCGAACCGATTTGCAAAATATCCTACAAGTGGCTGACCTAGTAAAATTTGCTAAAGCGCAACCTAATGCCAATGTCCACGACCAATTTATGACCAAAGCGGAAGTATTTGTCCAAACGACAAAAAAGACAACTGCCCAAATTGAAGCGGAGAAGGTGGAGCGGGAAAACCAATACAAGGAGTTACTCTCTAGGACGAGTAATATTTACCCTTCACCTTGGAG
>JBCCJE010000732.1:0-3500 GCA_039027925.1 Bacteroidota bacterium | reverse complement strand
TAAAGGACTTTCTACGTGGAATATCGTCAAAATCATATCGCTAATACCACCTGCCAAAAGAGTTTCCCCTGAGCTATTGTTTAATCTATTAGATTTCATGGCAATCATTCATTCAATCATTCAATCATTCAATCATTCAATCAATCATTCAATCCTTCTATCATTCATTCTCAAGCGGCTACCAAATCACCCACAAAACCATCTGCCCAAGCAATCACATCAATCTCTGGTTCGAAAGTTTCAATAGCATCCACCCTTAGTAATGGAGTGACGGGATTTCCTTTTAGCTCTTCCAACCAAGCATATACTTTTTCGCCTCCTCCGCAAAAAGTATCCACATAACTTGAGTCACCCAAAGCCGCCACGGCGTAAGACTTAGCCCCAAGGTCAATCCCTTGGTCTCTGGCATCTTCAACTAACTCCTCTAAATTGGGTGGAATATCACCCAAGCCACAAGTAGAAGAAACTACAATAATGGATTCGGCATTGACTAAATCATCAATGGTTGGGGTAGTAATGACTTCACTCGCCACCCCTTTTTCGTTGAGGTGCTCGTGGAGTTTTTCGGCAACATTTTGGGAATTGCCAAATACGGATCCGAAGAATATACTTATTGCTGACATATTTGTTTTTTTTCTGAATTTAAAATAATTGAACGATTCCCTACGCAGGTGATAATACGACATCTGCTGGCTTGATGGGAATGGGTGCTTCTTGCAAAGCTATTTTATTGATTTTTGTTTTTTTAGGAATTAGGCGCATACCTAACATATAAGATTTGGGTTGGTTAACTGCATCTACCGATATAAGCGTATCTCCTTTGAAATACCAAACGGATATTGATTTTGGGTCGGCCTCATCTCTGCGTACAATTATATCTGTATAACCATTTAGCAAACCTACAATCTGTAATTTGAGTCCGTATTGGTCTGACCAAAACCAAGGTACTTTATCGTACTTCATCGTTTTACCACAAATATTCATGGCCGCTATATTAGCTTGGTCCATGGCGTTTTGAACAGATTCCAAGCGTACATCAACGTCATAAATAAAATTATGATGCTGCGTACAATCACCAATAGCGTAAATATCCTCATCGTTCGTTTGGCAGTATTCATTGACGCAAATACCATCTTCAGTTTTTAGTCCAGCTTTTTGGGCTAATGCTTGATTGACCCGAACCCCCGTCCCGACAATGATGATGTCCGCTTTAAGATGAGCTCCATCTTCACAGGTGACGTATTGTCCATCTGGTGATTGCTCGATACCCGATACCAATGTTGAGGTACAAATATGAACACCGTTCTCGGTGTGAAGTTCCGTGAAATATGCTGACATGACTGGTGCGGTCACGCGTTGTAAAACTCTCTCTGCTCTCTCTAAAACCGTTACCGAGGAACCGAGTTTGGTTAATGAGGCTGCTGCCTCTAATCCAATGTATCCCGCCCCGATAATGACCACGCTCGGTTTTTCTCCTTGCTCTACGTAGCCATCTACTACCGATTTTAAAGCCTCCGCATCTGGTAAATGGCGAATGGTAAAAATATTGGTAGCCTCATTTACACCCGCAAAGGGTGGAATAAAGGCATCTGCGCCAGTTGCAATAATTAATTTATCATAAGCGACTGTACTTCCATTAACCACTATCGTCCTATTTGCTCTATTAATTTTCTCCACTTTAAAACCCAAGTGCAAATCTATCTTCGCTTTTTCGTATGCTCTTTCAGCACGCAATATTAATCTGTTTTCGGGGCTTTTCCCTAATAAAAACTCTTTGGATAACGGAGGTTTCTGGTGGGGAAAACTCGTCAAGGCATCATATACCATGATTTTTCCTTTCCAACCGAATTGACGTAGGGCAAACGCCGCACTAATGCCACCATGACTCGCTCCTATAATTATACATTTGGCTGCTTCGTTGCCGTGTAAAAGTTCAGACATAAAAATCTTAGATTATTTTGTTTTAGGGATTAGGAATTAAATAACCTACCCAGTTGACGAGCTTATTTTTTCTTTTAAGGAAATGAAAAAATCAGTTCATACTGGTGGTCTGGGCTTATTTTTTCATGATATTAAAAGGAAAAAGAAGCCGTCAGGTGGGTAGATTATTTATTTCCTAATCCCTTAGTGAAAAACTGAGCATTGAGCATTTCAAAACCTACTTTCCGACGAAATTCTCCTAGCTCTTCGATTTTTTCTTTGCCGTCGTTTAGCTTGATACTTCCGACTTTCTCGATTAAAGATTTGATTAATTCTCGCATCAGCGCACGAGCATGAGTAGAACCCAAACAGTTATGTGTACTAAAACCAAAGGCAACGTGTGGGTTGATTTTGCGGTCAAATTTTATCTCATCTGGAGATTCAAAAACCGTCTCGTCTCGGTTGGCCGATGAATAGCACAACGAAATACGGGTATTTTCTTTTACCTCCGCACCACAAACTTCGGTGTCTTTGGTGGCCACTCTTGCCAATTGGGTAAGCGGTGAATAATAACGAATCAACTCTTCGATAGCCTTACCGATAGCCGTTTCGTCTCCTTTTAAACTCATTAAAGCGTCAAAATGCTCCGCAAAATAAGCGAGGGAGTTGGTGATGATATTGATAACAGTATCCCTTCCTCCCGCAAAAGTCAAAATCATTATCCCTTTTATCTCTTCTTTGGTCAATGGTCTTCCGTCTAATTCTGTGGCCAACAACACAGAATACAAATCTTCACTAGGATTTTTTCTTGCTCTTTCTATTTCGTCATCAATGTAGTCATACAATAATGCCGCTTTGTCTGCATCCAAACCTTCGTCTTCACCTCGAAAAACGTGCGTTCCCCAGCTAATCCATACATCAGACTCTTCGTAGTTAGAGTTCAAAAGTACCGTTAATGCTCTGGACTGTATTGGCAAAGCAAATTCGCTCACCAAGTCCAACTCCTTACCATCCAAAACAGAGTCAATCATTTCGTCAACAATTGTTCTCAACCGAGCGATGTACTCAGGCTTCATGGGTCGTCTGAACCAGTCAGCTACTAATTTTCGGTAACCTGCGTGTTTTGGTGGATCTACCTCGAAGGGAATTTGTCTAGTATCTCGAATATATACTTCCGAAGGGACGACCACTCTTCCTATTTCACCTTTTTCCGAAGAAAAAGTTCGCCAATCGTGTGCGCATTTTCTTAAGTCACGAAGCCTAAGTACCATTTGTACTGGATCCTCTTGGTCGTTCATATATCCTAAACCGCTTTCCGCTCTAACTTTTCCAAAAGGGCATGACATTTTACTTTTTTCCATTTTTGCTTCTATTAATTTAAAAAAATGTTTAAGCAAAAATCGAAATAAAATAATAAAGTAGCATAGCTTTTTTTAACCAATAAATAAACTATTTTGTTAAAATATCAAAAATTTAGAGTTATTTTTGTTAAAATAGAGTACTTGTAATTAGTTTTAATTCAAGTCCCGTATGTAGCTTCAATTTTGTACGAATATTAATTCTGATCTATATTCAATAAC